>JAUWQS010000001.1 GCA_030610915.1 Pseudomonadota bacterium
GAACGAAAACTGTCTTTTTCGCCAATCTCTGCGTCAGATAAAAATTTTAATCCTCGAAATACTCAATGTATTCCTGCGGTTAAAATTTTGATCTTCCTTGACCTTGACGAAAAATCCTAGTTTTCGTTCAGACACTATTTACTCTACACGGCCACAGGTTACGTTTTATAGTGGGTACGGGCGACTTCAGTCGCACGACAGTGAAGGGCGTAAGTGTAATGAAAATATCAAAATGAAAAATTACAAAATGAAACGTCTTCTGCTTTCGATGCGCTGTATTGGAACTGATTCCACTGCATGTTATCATTTTAAATTTTAATATTTGATGTCAACTGCCTCCCCTACCCATACAGTAATTATGTGGCATGGCCTCATCTTAAGTCAGGCAAAATTGCACAGTATATGTAGCGGAAGGCTTTAGGTAACTACTCAGGTGGATAGGCTGAAGGCTGAAGACTGTTAGGAAAAGCGCGAATATTGCACACCTTGAAGGTAATAAATAGCGGAAGGCATATGGCAGAAGCATGTAGCGGAAGGCTTCAGCCTTCCATGTGCTTCAGTCATACTGTGTTACGTGAATATGGAGACCTAAAGGTCTCCGCTACTGTCCTCTGCTACACGGGATTCACTGCTAATATAGATTATGGAAGAACGGATGTCTACCCATAAAGTAGATATGGAGTTCACCGCTTCCACAGGAAAGGAGAAGAAAAGTGGAAATAAGAGGAAAAAGAGGAGTAATTACTGACGGAGTTATTCTTATAGCGTTAGGGGTTCTGATCTTTCTGAACACTGCCAATATCTATATTTTTAGCGAAAGCTGGCCACTCATGCTGATAGTTATCTCTGTATATGTCCTGGTTTGGAATATCTATAATACAGGTGGATGGGCTATAGGTGTCGTTGGCATCATCTTTCTTGTAATAAGAAATTTTTATCCTGATCTGGACAAGATTGCTTCATATGTCATGCCGTTGTTGCTAATATTTCTTGGCGCTTACATGTTGTTTAATCATTTCAAAAAGCGATAGGCGGGACGGACGATAGGCATTTAGGCTGAAGGCTGAAGGAAAAACAACCTAATAGCCTTTAGCCTAAACAACCTGATTCAAAACGACAAGAGCATCTACAATAATCGGCTTCCCATCCAGTATCTTCAATGGATTGACATCAATTTCCTTTATTTCATCAATCTCCATACCGATGCGGCCGAGGGTAATCAGGATATCGGCAAGGGCCTCACGATCCACAGCGGGTTTTCCCCTGAAGGCGTCCAGTATTTTTTTGGCCTTGATTTCACTCATCATATCCATGGCATCCCATCTGCTCAAAGGCGCCACCCTGAATACAACATCCTCTAATATCTCGGTAAATATTCCTCCCAGGCCGAACATAACACATGGCCCAAACTGTGGATCGCGTGTTAGTCCCGCTACCAGTTCACGCTCTCCTTTTACCATTTGTTGAATCAGTATCTCCTTTACGGGGGCCTCAGTGCGCGAAGTCATGTTTTTGAATGCTGTGCGAATATCCTTCTCGTCTCTCATGTCCAGGGCAATCAAATCTAATTCAGTCTTGTGACTGAACTCCTCTCCGGATGCCTTGAGCGCCACCGGATAACCGATCTTTAAAGCGGCTGCGACTGCTTCTTCCTCGGTGGCGGCCACCTCTTCATTGGTAATCGTGATCCCGTATTCAGATAGAAATTGCTTTGACTCGTACTCGGATAACGTTTTAGCACCTCTCTTTACGGCTTCTTCAATAAGCTTCATTTAATCCCCCATTATATTCAGATGAGCAAGTTTATGATCTCTTCCCCGCCAGTAGTCCCCTAACATCCGGAGCGCCCGGATACTTTCATGAGGATCATTGAATACAGGAAAGGTTCTCGATTTTTTAGATTTCTCGATAATGTGCCCCTCCGCAATTAAATTAAGAGCTATGGGTTTTCCCATTCGCCTGCATATGTTTTCAATCTCTTGCAGTATCACTTCAATGGTGTCAACTTCAACATTGATTGCACGAGCTATATTATCATCATATACAAGAGATAAGATAATTCCGTCAATGTAATCGAGTGAAAGACAATATTCAAAGGTTTCCATTATAGCCTTGGCGTTATATATGTCTCCGAGATCCAGGGGATTTCCCATTCGAATCACCCCGGCTCTGCGCAAGGTTTCCATCTTATTCAGGAATTGCTGTGGCAACGCCGGACATTCAAACCCGTATTTCTCGCAGAGATCACCTAAAATTACGGCAAAACCTCCTGATGGAGATATGGCCACCAGCCGGTTCCCTTTCAAGGGTGGAAGACTGAGAGCCTTGGCGCATACGGTCATATCATAAATACTCTCAACACGAATAATACCCGCCTGCTTCAATGCGCCCTCTACGATACGATCATTATTTGAAAGTGCGGCAGTATGGGATTTTGCAATCACCGATGCTATCTGTCCTGTGTTGGATTTACAGATAACAACCGGCTTTTCTGATTTACTCGCAAGTTTTATGAATTCTTTGCCATTATCAATACTTTCCAGGTACAAGTGTATCTGGTCGGTATCGTCATCATCAATCAGATATTTCAAAAAGTCGATTTCATCCATATTCAGTTTATTGCCGGCGCTAATAACCTTTGAGAATCCGACGTGTTCCTCTGAAAAAAGGTATGCAACCTGTGTCGTTACTCCCCCGCTTTGCGAGATCACGCTCACCTTACCCTTTTTAAATGATCTCGGGTCAAGCATATTGAATGGAGTGCATAAACCCGAGTTGGTGCATATAGCCCCAATACAGTTCGGTCCCATAAATCGGATTCCGTATTGCCTCGCTACAGCCTGAATATCCTGTTCCGCCTGATTATCTACATCGTTAAATTCACTGAAACCGCCTGAAGAGATAATGGCGTGACATGTCCCTTTTCGGCCACAAACAGCCATTACATCAGATATAAATTTTGCCGGGATAAGGATTACGGCAAGATCGATGCCATAGGGCAGGGACTCAGCGTCCGTAATAATTTCACGTCCATAGACAGTGCCTGGTTTTCTGCCGACAGGATATATATCTCCTTTGAAGTCGGCCAGTTGACAATGCAAGACTATGTTTTTCCCAAGGTTTTCAGGGCTGTCCGCCACCCCAAAAACTGCAATGCTTTTCGGATAAAAAAATTGTCTCATTTCGGTTCTTTTCCTCTCCTCTCATTTTTCATGGTCCGCTCACCGCAGAGAACGCAGAGCTCGCCGAGAAACTATTGTATCAACTCAATAAATAGGGTGATTACATTTTTAAAATGTTGGTTTCGATCCACAACCACTTTTACATATTGTTCCTACGAACTGGATTTACCCTTATTTATTGAGCTGATACCTTCAAAGTATGCAGTATTTCCGCTTTTCCTAACAGTCTTCAGCCTTCAGTCTAAGCCACCTGAGTAGTTAGGGTCTGTCAGGAAACAAGTGTCACATTTATGCATCTCATCTTCAGGCCATCTTTAGCCGATCCTCAATCGCAAAATCCTCGAAATAGCACAACTATTCCTTTGCTTTTGTTCAATCGTATCGACTAAATCTAACCTAAATCTGAGCGCCCAACAGTAACACCTATTCCCTGACAGACCCTTAGTTCATATCAGAGAAAGGCTGTCCGCCACTGCAAGACCGGATAGTGTGGGGCGCAGACAGCCATTTTGAATGGCAACCAGGCCTTCTTCCTGAAGTTTTTTCAGCGCCTCTTCCTTTTGAGCGATAAGATCACAGTTATATCGTTCGGCAAATTTACTGATGTTGATGCCCCTCTTCGTGCGGAGACCGAGGCACAGAGCTTCTAATTGCAGTTGCTCCATCGTCAGAGATTCCATCTCTTGAACGGGTGGTTTTCCTGCCTCGATATCTGCGATGTATTTCTCAAGCGATCTGTGATTCCACCAGCGTTGACCCTTTACAAAAGAATGCGCGCCAGGACCGAGACCAAGATAGGGTGTATGGTTCCAGTACTTCTGATTATGCCGTGAGAAGAATCTCACATCTCTGGCAAAATTCGATACCTCATAGTGGATGTATCCGGCATCCTTGAGGATGCAGGCTGTCTTCATAAAAAAGTCGTATTGCAGATCATCTCCGGGAAGAGAAAAATCTCCTCTTTGGCGTCTTATTCCCAGTGAAGTATCTGCATCGAGGGTCAACTGATAACAGGACAGGTGTTCCGGGTGGAAGGAGACGGCCATGGACAGAGTATCCAACCATGATGCCATGTCCTGTCCCGGCACGCCGTAGATCAGGTCGAGTCCTATATTATCAAATCCGGCGCTGCGTGCGGTCTCTATGGCGTAGATTGCCTGGTCTTTTGTGTGTCTCCGTTCGAGAAATTCGAGCGCCTGCCGGTCGAAGGATTGAATGCCGATATTGAGGCGATTTACACCCAAATCCCGCAGCGCCTTGAGAAAGGAGATGTCCAGGTCTGCCGGATTGGCCTCGATGGTGATCTCGGTATTGGGCGGCAGGACAAAGATTTTCTCTATTTTTTGAAGTATATCCCGCAATTGCTGTACACCAAGAAGCGAGGGAGTGCCTCCCCCGATATAGACAGTGTCAAAGATGCTGAATTTCCGGCTGTACATATCCATTTCTTTTAGGAGCGCCGCTAAGAAATCGGGAATACGAAAAAGAGATGTTACAGAGTAAAAATTACAGTAACCGCATCTGGTACGGCAAAAAGGAATGTGAATATAAAATCCGGCCGCATCCGGCGTGGTGGAATCTCTCATAACTTTTCCTTCTTGTAACTGTTTACCGCTGAGACCGCTGAGAACGCAGAGATGACAAAATGGTAACTTCTCAATAAATCAGGGTAGGGGAGGTTTTAACTTCCCGATGTGGGTGACTACGAGTCGCCCCTACCCGAACTTATTGAGATATTACGTATTTCGTATCAGTTCAATAAATAGGGGCAACCCAGGTTTTATATGCCACCATCTCCGGCGGGGTATAAAACCCCACCCTACTTATTAATGTAAATGCTAAATTTTAAGTAAGCGTTCACCGCAGAGAGCGCAGAGAAATTAGCCTTGTAAGCCAAGAGCTAAGATCGTTAAATTGTTGAGTCGTCGAGTAGTTGAGTGGTTCAAAGACATTCACCATTTAACCAACTAACCCGGAGATAAGCTGAAAGCAACACGTAATAACCCACAGTTAAGTAGCTACGCACGGACAAACAAGTTTGTCCATGCCACCCGCCCGCCAGTTAATCATAAGCTAATTGTTTTGCCGTCTCTGCGCTCTCTGCGGTGAACGGATACAATTTTAAGTAACTACTCAGGTAGATAGAAATTTTATAACATATTGAATTGTAATCGTTTATTTATTTTGCGCTGCAAAAAATCGCATAAAATTAGTGATTTCTGGTCAGCTATCAGACCTTAAAACACTATATGTTGTGCAAACCGATAAACAAAACCACATCATATTGTACCTGAGTAGTTACAATTTTAAAATGAAAAACGTAAAATGAAAAAACACCCTGCATTTCTCATTTTAGTATTTGCATTTTAGTATTCTCATTTTCCCCTCGTTCCCAAGTTTCTCTGCGCTCTCTGCGAGCTCTGCGGTGAAAGCTCACTCCCTTTTTAACTGTGCCCCGTTTTAAGCACTGCAAGAAAAGCGCTTTGTGGAATGGATACCGATCCAACCATCTTCATCCTTTTTTTGCCCTTTTTCTGTTTCTCTAAGAGCTTTCGTTTACGGGTGATGTCGCCGCCGTAACACTTCGCGGTTACATCCTTGCGGAAGGGCGGGATGGTGGTTCGCGAAATTATTTCCCGGCCTATGGCGCCCTGGATGGCGATCTTAAACATCTGCCTGGGGATCTCCTCCTTTAATCTTTCGCAGGACATAAGGCCGCGTGCGCGCGCGCCGTCCCTGTGTACGATCTGCGAGAGGGCATCCACCTTCTCGCCATTGACCAGGATGTCCAACAGGACAAGAGAGCTTTCCCTGTAATCGATGACATCATAATCGAACGAGCCATATCCCTGTGTTACGGTCTTGAAACGATCGTAAAAGTCATAGATGACTTCGGCGAGAGGCAGCTCAGAGGTAAATTCAACGCGACCGGGACTTGTGTAACTGAGTGTTGAATTGACACCCCGCTTTTCCTTGCAAATCTTTATGACCGAGCCAAGACCCCTTTCCGGCATCATCATGGTGCCCCGGATATATGGTTCTTCTGCTTTTATTATTGAACCTTGATCGGGATAATTGGCAGGGTTGTCTATATCCAGTACCCTGCCATCCGTCAGTGTAAACCGATAGCGGACACTGGGCACCGATAGAATGAGAGAAAGGTCATATTCCCTTTCCAGCCTCTCCTGCACCACATCAAGATGGAGGAGACCGAGAAATCCACATCGAAATCCCTGTCCCAGAGCGACCGAAGAATCCTTTTGATAAACAAAGGAGGCGTCATTGAGTGTGTATTTTTCCATTGCAACTGCCAGGTCTTCATAGTCATCCGAGGCTATGGGATATATGGAGGCAAATACAACAGGCTTGACTTCCTTGAAACCTGGAAGAGGGGCGTCACGCGGCTTTTTGTCATGGGTTATGGTATCTCCATTATGTACATCCGAGACCGTCTTGACACCGGCGATAATATATCCCACCTCACCAGCGGAAAGTTTTCCCGCTTTTTTCCTGAAGAGCGAAAAAAGCCCGACCTCTTCAACTTTATGGACTGCGTTGTTCGACATAAACCGTATAGAATCGCCCTTTTTAACTGTTCCGTCAAAGAGACGGCAATAGATCACAGTGCCGCGAAAGGGATCATACTTGGCGTCGAAGATAAGGGCTGCCAGCGGCGCCGCAGGATCGCCCTTCGGAGGCGGAATTCTTTGCACAACCGCCTCCAGAATGTCTTCGATGCCGATCCCCTCCTTGGCTGAACATCTCAGGTGGCTGGAGGGATCCAGTCCCAACTCGGAGTCTATCTGCTCAACAACCCGTTCCACATCTGCCGAGGGGAGATCGATCTTATTAATGACGGGAATAATTTCCAGGTCATTTTCCATGGCGAGATAGAGGTTGGCAACAGTCTGAGCCTGCACACCCTGAGAGGCGTCGATCAAAAGGAGAGCGCCTTCGCAGGAAGAGAGAGAGCGTGAAACCTCGTAAGAAAAGTCAACATGCCCCGGAGTATCGATCAGATTGAGGATATAATCCTTTCCATCCCTGGCGTGGTAGGGAAGGGCGATCGCCTGGCTCTTTATGGTTATCCCCCGCTCACGCTCGATGTCCATATTATCCAGTATCTGATCTTTGAAATCCCGATCGTCGATGATGCCGGTGTACTGGATCAGCCGATCGGCAAGTGTGGATTTGCCGTGATCGATGTGGGCAATTATGCTGAAATTGCGTATATTTTTCATAGTTTGATTGAGTGGTCGAGGGGGAAAAAATTACAAAAAATTCAGCATCAAAGCTGAAAGTTCAAAGGGGGAAAGGACTTAAGCATCTTGGTTTTCAATCTTTCACCTTTCAGTTTGGGTAGTTGCGCACGGACAAACGATACCGGATCAAAGTCCGGCACATGGTTTGTCCATGCCACCCGCCTTTGAGCTTCAATCTTTCAGCTTCGAGCTTTCAATAGCCTACTTGCTTGAATAATAACAACCACTTAACCACTCGACTAATTCCTTTCGTAAGCTCGCCTCATCTCACCAAATTTCTAATTTCAAGTTTCAAGCAATAAAAGCCTTCCTAAATGTTTCAGGAAGGCTTTTATACAGAGGCCTGCCCCCACTTCTTTCTACGTAATTATTCGGTTGTCGGGTTCAAGATCGATCGTTTTTTAGTTAGCCACTGAACCGTGAACCCCTGAACCTTGAACCTGAGCAGTTACAATTTGCCAAGTAGCTCCTCAGAGACCTCTTTGACTCCCGGCAGGCCGTCCACTCCGATAACATCAATCTCATCCTTTGCCTTAAAGAAGTTGATCGCTGCCACTGTTCCTGTCTCTGTGTCGTAGTAGATGTTGTGTCTCTTGTCTATAGCGGTCTCATCCTGATCATCATCACGGGCTGTAAGCTCCCCGCCGCACACCTGGCAGACAGGCTTTCCGTCCTTTTCAGCCGGTTTGATCGCATCTATATAAATATTGTTCGGATGGTTATTATCGTTGCCGCAGAGTCTTCTTCCCATGATACGATTCTTTGAGGTTTCTCTGTCCAGAAGGATTTCTATCACATAGTCCAACTTCATGTTTTCCTTTTGTATAGCTTCATACATGGCCTGGGCCTGGGTGAGATTTCGCGGAAAACCATCGAGAAGCCAGCCATCTTTGCAGTCATCCTCTTTGAGACGATTCAGGATCATGGGAATAGTGACATCATCGGGAACCAGTTCTCCTCTGTCGATATATCCCTTTGCCTTAGCTCCCAATTCAGTACCCTGTGAGATGTTTTGTCTGAAGATCACCCCTGTCTCTATGTGGGGCGTCCGGTATTTTTTCTGAACAATAGCGCCCTGTGTGCCTTTGCCGCTTCCATTAGGTCCAAAAATGAGAATATTCATGTCTCCGATCTCCTTTCAAATGATTTTTCAATCCACAGATTTCGCAGATTACTTTAATCATTCGAAGAACGATGCGAAATCTGTAGGGTTTTATTCCCCGCGGCTTGCGGCGGGGTAGTTCATTAGCCAATGCAGATTGCTTATAAGAGATTATGATCTTTTTATCAACTCTTTTATGTCATTAAGGTTCACGGTTCAGACATCGTCAAATAGTCGGGTGGTCGAGTAGTTGGGTTGGGAAAAATTACAAACAATTTCAGTAACTGCATAGGTGGACAGGCCAAAGGTAGAAAATAGTTTTTCCTTCAGCCTTCAGCCTTCAGCCTAAATACCTTTTTAAGTTGACATTAACGAGTGATTAATTATACACTTACACTTAGAGTGCGAAATTCTAATATTACTTGAAGAGGATCTGAGTTATGTATGCGGTTGTAAAAACGGGTGGAAAACAGTATAGGGTCTCAAAAGGCGATGTTCTAAATATCGAGAAGATGGAAGGTGATATCGGGGCTGAGGTGGTTTTCGATGAAGTGATGATGGTTTCCATAAATGGTGACATTAAGGTTGGTGTTCCGTATGTTATGGGGGCCAGAGTTGTCGGCGAGATTAAAGCTCAGAAACGGGGGCCTAAGATTATGGTATTCAGGATGAAGAGAAGAAAAGGATATCGTAAAAAGACGGGACACCGTCAAGAGTTGACGAGTGTGAAAATAAAGGAAATTTGTAACACTTTAGTCCTTTGAAAAAAAATTCTGACAGGATAACAGGATAAACGAGATTTTGATGAGGATTTACAGGATAAGTTTTGATGTTTTAATCCTGAATATCCTGTTAATCCTGTCACTCTTTTTCAAAGAGTTAAATTCATACGAAAATTTTCATTTGAGCGGAGGGGAAAATGGCACATAAAAAGGGGCAGGGAAGCTCCCGTAACGGAAGGGATAGTAACGCTCAGAGGCGTGGTGTGAAGGTGTTCGGCGGGCAGAAAGTCAGCGCTGGATCCATTATAGTTCGACAATTAGGCACAAGGATACATCCCGGCAAAAATGTAGGACTTGGAAAGGATTATACCGTTTTTTCAAAGGTTGATGGGATTGTAAAGTTTGAAAGATTTGGTAAAGACAGGAAAAAGGTGAGTGTTTTCGCATCCTGAGGTCGTTTCCTTCAAGCCCCGTTATAACTTCAAAAGGTGTTGCCTGAAGGCTCAATCGCTTTCGTTCAGCGCCTTTTTTTGTGCCGTGCGTAACCCACTAAGTATCACAATGCTGGTAAACGTTCACCGCAGAGCTGCGAGGCGGGTGGCATGGACAAAACTTGTTTGTCCGTGCGTAACTAGTGTCTGAACGAAAACAAAGACAGTTTTCGTTCGGGCACTAACTACTCAGATGTGGGCTATTAGTTGTGTTGAGATGCGAAATCCAGCAAAAGCCTTTCAGCTTTTTTGGCTTGTCCGGGTTAGCTCTTGGCTTACAAAAATAGTTTCTCAGCGAGCTCTGCGTTCTCTGCGGTGAACTGATACCCCTTTTTTAATTCATTCCATGAGATTTATCGATGAAGCAAAAATCTATGTCTGTTCCGGCAACGGCGGAAAAGGTTGCGGCAGCTTCAGGAGGGAAAAGCATATTCCCCGTGGAGGGCCGAATGGCGGCGACGGCGGAAAAGGCGGAGATATAGTTGTAATAGCCTCTAAAAGCCATCGCACTTTGCTCGATCTGAAGTTCAGACAGCACCATACGGCAAAGCGTGGGGAACAGGGTGGCAGTAACAATAAAACCGGCAGGAATTCCTCTGATGTGGAAATCATAGTTCCCGTTGGAACCATTGTCAAGGATATTGAAACAGGTGAGGTTCTGGCAGATCTGACAGCCGACAGGCAGAGATGTGTGACAGCAAGAGGAGGAATCGGCGGCAGGGGAAACGCAAGGTTTGCAACATCGACCAACAGAGCGCCCCGTTATGCGCAGGAGGGAGAAAAAGGAGAGGAAAGACATATTGGGCTTGAACTCAAACTTCTTGCAGACGTGGGAATCGTTGGCCTGCCCAATGCGGGGAAATCGACTTTTATATCCAGGGTCTCAGCCGCCAGACCCAAGATAGCGGATTATCCCTTCACTACACTGACGCCGAATCTTGGAGTTGTAAGATATGGTGATTTTGATACATTTGTCATTGCAGATATTCCCGGATTGATAAAAGGAGCCCATGAGGGGCAGGGACTGGGAACGAAATTCCTTCGTCATATTGAAAGAACAACACTCCTTCTCCATCTTATCGATATCTCGATAGATTCCCACAGCAGCAAATGGGAAGACTTTAATTCTTTAAATAATGAACTCACTCTTTTTAGCGCTCTTCTGGCAGAAAAACCTCAGATCGTGGCGCTCAATAAGATAGACCTTTTTGCGGCAAGTAATGAAGTGGAGAAGGAAATAGAGATATTTAAAAAACATGGGATAAAGCTCTTTCCAATCTCGGCAGTTACAGGTGAGGGAGTGGATGCACTGATAAAGGAGATAGCGAAAACCTTACAGAATATTGATTGTGACCGTTCAGGGTTCAAAAATTGTAGGCTTACCTCTAACTCTGAACTCTGAACTTTAAACCCTAACCCGGACAAGCCGGAAGAACTCAAAGTTCAAAGCTGAAAGCTCAAAGCCTTTTGTTGGGTTTCGTACCTCAACCCAACCTACAACTTTAAACTCGAAACTCGAAACTCGAAACTCTGAAATGGTCGAAACAAAACATATCTATCTTGATTACTGTGCTACAACACCTGTTCACGCCGAGGTTATGGAAGCAATGCTTCCGTATTTCAGGAATTATTTCGGCAATCCCTCCAGTGTTCATACTTTTGGAAAGGTTGCGAGAGTTGCCATAGACGAAGCAAGAGAGAAAGTTGCCAGGCTTATTGGATCTCATTCAGAAGAGATCATTTTTACGAGCGGTGGCACGGAATCAGATAATCTTGCCATAAGTGGTGTGGTGTATGCTTCTGAAAATAAAGGGAACCACATTATTACTACTAATATTGAACATCCGGCTGTTTTAAATAACTGTAATCATCTAAATGACAGAGGTTTTGAGGTAACATGCCTTCCGGTGAACAGGGACGGTCTTGTTGATCCGGATGATGTTGAGAAGGCAATCCGTGGCGATACTGTGCTCATCAGTGTCATGCATGCAAACAATGAGATTGGAACCATTGAGCCTATCTCAGAGATCGGGACTATTGCAAGGGAAAGGGGAATCTGTTTTCATACCGATGCGGTTCAGACCGTTGGGAAGATTCCTGTGGATGTAAATCAACTCAACGTGGAGTTACTCTCTTTATCCGGTCACAAGATATATGGTCCCAAAGGTATTGGCGCACTATATATCAAAAAAGGCACGAAAATCACACCAACTCTTTATGGGGGCGGCCAGGAGAGAGGGCTTCGACATGGAACGGAAAATGTTGCGGGCATTGTAGGTCTGGGCAAGGCCTGTGAAGTTGCCTTTAGGGATCTGGCATCTCAGATGGAAGAGCTGAGAAATCTTCGGGATTATCTGCAAACACAGATTTTAGAAGAGATATCCGATGTTTATGTAAATGGACATCCTGTAAAAAGACTGCCGCATATCTTGAATATATCTGTCGAATCTGTTGAGGGAGAATCCATTGTCCGAGACCTGGACAATAAGGGGATTGCCATCTCTGCGAGTTCAGCATGCACTTCTGATTCTATAGAAATTTCCCATGTAATTTTGGCGTTGGGCATACCTCGGGATAGAGCCGGAGGAACTGTAAGGATTAGCCTGGGAAGAGATAATACTTTAGAAGAGGTAAGCAATACATCTGAGGCGTTGAATGAAACTGTAGAGAAACTGAGGATGATGGCTGAATTGGAAGAATCATTTGGACGAAGAGGTTGCGTTTAGTATCATTTACAAGACAAGGAGGACTGAATGGATTTTAACTTAAGTGAAGAACACCGGATGTTGAGGGACAGTGTATACGATTTTGCAGTCAAGGAGTTTGGCCCTATTGCTGAGGAGATGGATAGAGAAGATATTTTACCTGACTGGGTATTTCCCAAGATGGGTGAGCTTGGAATACTTGGCATCACAATTCCTGAGGAATATGGCGGAGCAGGATCCGACCTCCTTTCAGCAGTTATTGCAGTGGAGCAACTCGCTCGCGTTTCGCCGGCGATTGCGCTATCCTATGGGGCCCATGCCAATTTATGTGCGAACAATATCAAGAACAATGCGAACGAGGAACTGAAAAATAAATACCTGCCCCCCCTTTGCACTGGAGAGCATATTGGCGCCATGGCGCTGACTGAACCTGGGGCAGGTTCCGATGCTGTTGGTATTCAGACCGTTGCGGTAAGGGATGGCAACTTTTATATACTTAATGGGACAAAGATGTTTATAACCAATGGACCTGTTGCAAACACATTTGTCCTGTATGCAAAAACAGATAAAGAAAAGGGGGCTCGTGGAATTACGGCTTTTATTATCGAAAGAGATTTCCCCGGGTTTTCTGTTTCAAGGAAACTGGAAAAAGTGGGGCACAGGGGATCTCCGACGGCAGAGCTTGTGCTTGACGATTGCCGTGTTCCTGTGGAAAATGTTGAAGGGGAAGTTGACAGAGGTATAAATGTCATGATGTCCGGTCTTGATATTGAAAGGGCTTTTTTTGGGGGTGAACCCTTGGGTATTGCTGAGGCGTGTTTTGATCTTTCAGTGAAATTTGCAAAGGAAAGGGTGCAATTTGGGAAACCCATTGCTTCCTTTCAGCTCATACAAGCCAAACTGGCGGATATGTATACGAGCATAGAAGCTGCGAGGTTATTGACGTATAAGGCTGCCATTGAAGCAGATAAGGCTGAACGGGGGGGGAGTGGCACGGAGATTCACAAGCTGGCCGCGGCATCAATATTGTTTTCGGCAGAGATGGCAACGAAAGTTGCTCTGGAGGCAGTTCAGATTCATGGTGGATATGGTTACATGCTTGAATACCCTATTCAGCGATTTCTGAGGGATTCCAAACTGGTAGAAATCGGCGCGGGCACTTCCGAAATAAGACGTCTTATCATTGCTGGGGAGATACTAAAGTAGGTTTTAAGTCCCGTATCCGTTCACCGCAGAGAGCGCAGAGAACGCAGAGACGGCAAAACAATTAGCTTATGATTAACTGGCGGGTGGGTGGCATGGACAAACTTGTTTGTCCGTGCGCAGCTCTACTCAACTGTGGGCTATTAGTTGTGTTGAGGCGCTAAACCCAACAAAAGCCTTTGAGCTTTCAACTTTCAGCTTGTCCGGGTTAGTCGGCTAAATGGTGAATGTCTTTGAACCACTCAACTACTCCTGGCTTACAAGAATAGTTTCTCTGCGCTCTCTGTGAACTCTGCGGTGAACACTTACCGTCGAAATTAGAAAACAGAAATTGGAAATTTGGCCTCATGCTTTTCTCCCGAATTTCTAATTTCCAATTTCAAGCCGTGAACGGCTACGGGCTTTCAGCTTTTCCGGCTTGTCCGGGTTAGGAGGAATATATGCTTTTTGAATTAACAGACGAGCAGAACATGCTCAGGGAGACGATCAGGAATTTTGCAGAGAAGGAAGTGGCGCCCTTAGCCTATGAAATAGACAGGGATGAGGGTTATCCATCTGATAATTTTCAGAAGCTTGCGGAGCTTGGTCTTCTGGGCATTACCGTTCCTGAGGAGTATGGTGGGGCAGGCTCCGGCTACACTGAGATGAGTATTGTTGTTGAAGAACTCGCAAGAGTTTGCGTTTCTACCAGTGCGGTATATGCGGCCCATGCCGGCCTATGCGTGGACAATATAAGGCGGAATGGAAATGAGGAGCAGAAGAAGAAGTATCTACCCGATCTGTGTGCCGGGAAGAAAGTTGGTGGTCTTGCGATGACCGAGCCCTCAGCCGGTTCTGATGTAATGTTTATGAAGCTGCGTGCTGATAAACGTGGCGATTTTTACATCTTAAATGGAACCAAGACGTTTATAACAAACGGGCCCGTTGGAGATATATTTGTAGTTTATGCAAAGACGGATATGGAAAAAGGTGCGAGAGGTATAACTGCTTTCATTATTGAGAAAGAATTTTCTGGATTCTCGGCAGGTAAGAAGTTTGAGAAGATGGGATGGCGTGGTTCCCCCACAGGTGAATTGATATTTGAGGACTGTCAGGTGCCGGCAGAGAATGTTCTCGGGCAGGAAGGTAAAGGAGCACTGGTTTTGATGAGTGGTCTTAATACTGAGAGAATTATTATGGGAGCACAGTCTCTGGGTCTTGCAAGAGGGGCCTATGAGATTGCCTTGGAGTATGCCAGGGAGAGGGTTCAGTTTGGCAAGCCCATTTCTGCTTTTCAGATGATACAGGCCAAGCTTGCGGATATGGCGATGGAGGTTGAGCTTTCACGTCTTATCACATACCAGGGCACCGGGATGGCGGATGAGGTTATTACAGGCGCTGCGTTAACAGATAAGGCGCTCATGAGCAAGATGAATCTCATCGCTTCCTATGCAAAGCTTTATACCTCAGAGGTCGCAATGAGAGTGACTACGGAAGCGGTTCAGATCCTGGGGGGATATGGCTACATGAAAGATTTCCCTGTGGAGAGGATGATGCGCGATGCCAAGCTCCAGACTATAGGCGGGGGAACATCCGAGATACAGCGTATCATTATTGCGAGAGAGATACTGGATAATGGATGAAAATAAGATACCTGTCCTTGTCGGGATAGCTCAACTGGTCCATCGCGAAAAAACGGCGGCTCAACTGGATCCGCTCCAGATGATGGCCGAGGCAAGCCAGGCTGCAGCAAAAGACTCCACTCTTGGCGATCTTGCAAAAGTGGATACGCTATACATAGTGAACAGCCTGTCAAAAAACCTGAACGAACCGGCCCGGGAACTGTCAAACCTTTTGGGGATTCGGCCGGTCGAAACCGGATATACAGGGATAGGAGCGACAGCGCCCCAATGGTTTGTGAACCGTGCAGCGGAAAGGATTTTTTTCGGGAAGTCGGAAATAGTATTAATTTGCGGGGCAGAGGCATTTTATACTCATGAGAAGATTCAGTCCATGGCACAGGCTCTCGATGATTATTTTGTGGATGATTCGTCATACAGTCATTCGCGTTTCGCTGGAGACGTGAGAATGCCGATTACCGATCTGGAGATGCACTACGATCTGGTATTGCCGGTCATCATGTATGCCATATTTGAGAATGCCTTACGGGCACACTGGAAAAAATCGATGCCGGATCATTTTGAAGAGCTTTCCTCGTTTTGCGCAAATCTGTCTGAGATTGCCGCTCACAACCCCTTTTCCTGGTCTCGAAATGTTAGAAGTGCCGAAGAAATAGCCACGGTGAAAGCAGGAAATCGCATGATAGCTTACCCGTATACCAAATGGATGTGTTCCAATATGACAGTGAACCAGGCAGCGGCCGTGTTAATGACTACCCTGGCAAAGGCGGAAGCGATGGGCATCCCCAAAGAAAAAATGGTGTTTCTGCGAGGGTGCGGTGACGCAGAGGATGTATTTTTTGTTTCTGAACGTCCGCAGTTGTGGGCAAGCCCTTCGGTGGCCGATGCGGTGAATCTTGCCCTTGGACATGTCCATCTTTTCCTGGATGAGGTGGAATATCTCGATTTTTACAGTTGTTTTCCCTCTGCGCCTCGTATTGTGAGAGAGATGTTGCAGATATCTCCCGAAGACCCCAGACCGCTTACCGTTACCGGGGGAATGTCCTGTTTTGGCGGCGCCGGCAACAATTATTCCCTCCATGCCATTTGCCGGATGGTGGAGATACTGCGACAAAATCCGGAGGCATTTGGACTGGTTCAGGCTTTAAGCTGGTTTATAAGCAAACATTCAGTTGGTATCTATAGTGGTAATCAGGGAAAGACACCCTGGTTACCGCGTGATCCGCAAAAGAAGATCGTGCAATATCCCCGTGTGAACGTTGTGAGCGAGGCAACGGGTAAAGGGGTTGTTGAATCTTATGTTGTCGCTTATGATCGGGAGGGGCAGCCAAATGCTGCGACAGTGCTTGGCAGAGATGAAAATGAAAACCGGTTTCTTGCCAGGGTAAGGCCGGACGGGGGAATAATTGAACGGATGACTTGCGAGGAACCCATCGGGAGATCTGGAAAAGTCGAACATGATGCATCCACACGGACGAACTGGTTTTACTTCTAATAAAGGTCTTGCAGAGCTGATCTGGCAAGTGTTGCTGGTAATGTTTTCATGGGTGGTAAAAACATACAAGGAGGTTGAGATATGCGAAGGGTTGCTATTACTCAGGTAGCGCAAAGTTCCGGTGTTGAATCGAGGGAAAGTCTAATGGACTTTACATACCGGACAAATAAAGAGGTTCTTGATAAGGCTGGGATAAAAAGGGATGAAGTCGGGTGCGTTATTTCAGGATCGTCAGACATCTTTCATGGTGGTCTGTCCTGTGCCAATTCATATGATTGGGATGGCATTGGCGCATTTCTTAAGGAAGGTTCGAGGGCGGAAGAGTCGATATTTGCATTTATTTATGGTTCCATGCGTATCATGTCGGGGCAGTTTGACACGGTTTTGGTTACCGCCCTCGTCAAAGGTTCGGAGAATCCGGAAAATGATACGTGCACCAGTTTTTTTGCGGACCCATTCTATCTTCGGCCTGTTGGTTTAAATGAAACAGCAGCGGCAGCCCTGCAGATGAGAGAGTATATGGAGCGTTACAAGATTACTGAAGAGCAATGTGCCAGGGTGGTAGTTAAGAACCTGGGGAATGCCTTACACAATCCTTATGCCCATATTAAGAAAAAGGTCAGCGTCGAGGATGTTCTCAATTCAGAGAGGATATACGATCCCTTAAAGGCTTTGGAGTGCGCCCCGAAATCAGATGGCGTTGTCTCTGTGCTTCTGTCATCCGAGGACAAAGCTAAAAAGTTGACGGATAAACCTGTTTGGTTAGAAGGTTATGGCTGCTCTATGGATTACTTCAACCCTGGAGACAGAGATTTGTTAAATGGTCAGTTAAAGACAGCGGCGGCGAGCGCTTACAAGATGTCTAAAATCGGTGATCCAGGGAAGGAGGTAGATGTGGCGGAAATTTGCGAGCCTTATGCCTTTCAGGAGCTTCTCTGGTCAGAGCATCTGGGGTTTTGTGGAGAGGGAGAAGGCGGTAAACTGATAGATAGCGGTGTTACTCAGATAGATGGCGCCTTCCCGATTAATCCGTCCGGTGGTGTATTGGCCATGAACCCTTATGTATCCAGAGGTCTTTATCGTATTGTTGAAGCTGTCCTGCAGATCAGGGGGCAGGCCGGCGAGCATCAGCTTGATAAAAAAGTAAAAACGGCGTTGGCCCATGGAACCCACGGTTTTGCCGGGCAATGTCATTCAGTAGTCATCTTGCGAGGTTAGGAGGTGGAAAAGATGGGAAAAGCGGTTGCGATTATAGGAACGGGGCAGACGAAGCATGGAAGGAGGAGAGAAGTAAGTTATCCTGAACTGATAAGAGAAGGTGTAATAAGAGCGCTTGATGACGCCGGAATAACACCCAATGATATAGATGGTGTCGTCTCTGGTACCATGCCGTCAATGATGGAAGGGGTATCTCAAACCCATTTTTATTTTGCCGATGTTTTGGGTTCGGTGGGGAAACCTGTATTAAAGGTGGAAACCTGCGGATCAACAGGTCAATCCTTAGGTCATTGTGGTTATTACTGGGTTGCCTCAGGGATGGCGGATATCGTTCTGGTTGTGGGACATGAAAAGATGCATGAAGGGGATAGTCAGGCAACAATGACCACGGTGTTTGACCCGTTTTTCCAGAAGACGTTTGCTGCCGGAGCTCCCGGTATCTTTACTATGCAGTCCATGGAGTGGATGTACAGGTTTAATATTCCCGAGGATAAGGCCAGAGATGCCGCTGCAAAGGTGTCGGTAAGCAATCATGACAATGCCCTGGATAATCCCTATGCCCACATGAGAGTGAAGATTACAGAAGAAGATGTTAAGAAATCGAAGATTATCACTTATCCTGTCAGACTTTTAGATGTTTGCCCCAATTCTGATGGTGTCTGCGCGGTCATCTTTGCCTCGGAAGAGAAGGCAAAAAAGATTTGCAAGAAACCTGCATGGATAAAGGGAGTAGGTTACAGGGGGGAAGAGTTTTTCTTTGGAGAAAGCAATAAGTCAATCTGGCCAAGCGCAACTGAAGCAGCCAGGGAGGCATACAATCAGGCCGGCATCAAAAATCCCTTGAAGGAGTTGGATGTTGCCGAGGTATATAATCCATTTACCTATCAGGAGATGATATTTTATGAGTGCTTTGGATTTTGTCCTCGTGGAGAAGGCCCTGATTATGTGCTGAAGAAGACGTTTGTAAAGGGTGGCGAGCTTCCCTGCGATCCTTCAGGTGGCACGCTATGCACCAATCCGATTGGAGCCACAGGACTCATCAGGCTGGCTGAGTCGGCGCTGCAGGTAACCGGAAAAGCAGGGGATCGTCAGGTTGAAGGAGCGAAGCTTGCGCTCTCCCACGCCATGGGCGGCACAGATCAATTCAACGGTGTGACGATAGTAGGATCGGAACTCTAATCGCCGGAAAAGTCAGGGTCTGTCATAAAATAACTGCAACACTTATTTCATGACAGACCCTCAGGACGATTTTGTAAAGGAGGGTCAGGTAATGGCAAAAGAAGAACCGAGAGAGATAAGGGCTGAAGTAGTTGTCCCATATGAGTTGGCTGTAGGTCGCACCTGGAGTAAATTTTATGATACCTTAAAGGAAGAAAAAATAATTGGGACAAAATGCAGGGGGTGTAATCGGGTTTTTATCCCCCCGAGAACATTTTGCCCCAGGTGTTTTGAGGAGATGGATGAATGGGTTGAGGTAAGCCAGGAGGGCACATTAGAGACATGGGTTTTAGTCAATATGCCGTTTTATGGCCAGCAGCTCAAAATCCCCTACATCTCAGCTCAGATCCGCCTGGACGGCAGCGATACCGGGTTTACGCATCAAATCGGGGGGTTCGACGTATCTGATTTTGATACAGTGAGGGAGAAAGTAAAGTTAGGAGGAAGAGTAAAAGCGGTGTGGAGTAAAGAGAAAAAGGGCGATGTCCTTGATATTGCCTATTTTGAAATTATTGATTGACATGATGTTGAGGATTTTATTTTAGAGAAGGGAGGATTCGGTCATGGCAAAGGAATACAGGACAATCAGAAACGATGTGGCTTTGCCCTACAGGTGGTCACTGGGTCCGGTATGGACGAGGTTTTTTGATGGTTTAAAAGAGGAGAAGATATTGGGCACGAAGTGTAAAAAGTGTGGCAAGGTTTTTGTTCCGGCGAGGCCGTTTTGCCCTAACTGCCTTGAGGATATGGATGAGTGGGTCGAAGTCGGCAAAGAAGGCACTGTAGAGTCGTGGACACTTGTGAATAATAGGTATTATGGTCAGGTGAAGGAGCCTCCGTATGCAATGGCCTTAATACATCTGGATGGATCTGATTGCAAGTTCAGTCATTTTGTTGGCGGATTCGACCTGTCGGATGTTGATAAAGTAAGGGGAAAGATAAAGACCGGAACAAAGGTTAAGGCAGTTTGGAATAAAGAGAAAAACGCCGATATTTATGACATTGCCTACTTTGAGCCTGTGGGGTAGGAGTGGGTATCACAGAAGTGATGGACTATCCGCACGCAGAGCGGAGATAATCTATATTTGTAACCGTTCACAGGTTCAGGGTTCAACGTTCAGGGTTAAGGACAAAGAAGGGATTGAAGGCCCGAAGTCCTCGTTAAAGATGCTTCTTTCCCCAAGTAATTGCCCGTTTGGTTCCAGATTTTGGATTAGGCCTGACGAAGCTGATGCTTTTCTCGTAAATTCGCATCCCAGATACAGCCCGGGGACGAGAATGGAACCTTGAACCCTGAACCTTTGAACCCGTGAACGCTTACAAATAGACAAATACGAAATTTAACAGGCTCGTAAAAAGTCTGAAAAACACTCTTTTGTCGTATCAGCTCAATAAATCAGGGTAGGGGAGGTTTTAACCTCCCAATGTGGGCGACTAAAGTCACCCTCTACCCCTATTTATTGAGCTATTACCTTCTGTCGTTCTGGTGAGCCGAAGCCCTGAGTATAACGAAGGGGATAGCGAAAAATCTGATATCATTGAGATTTTTCGCCTGCCTGTGCGTGCCCGCACGCAGACAGGTCGCTCCGCTCCTCAGAATGACACTATGTGGACTCTTTACAAAGCCATCAAATTTGGATGGCCTGGACATTACTATATGACTCAGAAATTTTACGCCCACAGCCTCGATGGAAAGCCACCCTCCGACTGGCAACTGCTTGAAGAGCACCTGAAAAATGTTGCGGGAATGGCCGAGAAATGTGCTGCAAAGTTCCAATCTGCTGATTGGGCATGGAATGCGGCCTGGCTTCATGACTTGGGCAAAGCGGCGGATGAATTTCAGGCATATCTTCTCAGGGAAAACAATCTGGATGATTCCGAATACGACGGGACAGGTCATGGCAGAGTAAATCACTCAAGCGCAGGAGCAGCCTTCGCGGAAGAAATATTCGACTCCATTACCGGAGTAGTAAGCGCTTATCTTGCGGCTGGGCACCATGCCGGGCTGCCTGATTTCTATCCTTCTGATACTGGCCGTGCCGCATTGCAGATTCGGCTTGCGGAAGGGAAAGAAAAACTTAGCCGTATTCGTTCTATAGCTGAAGAGTTTGGAAAGCAACTCCGCCGTGAAATAAAACCGCCAACTTTCGTAAAACCGGACAACTTCCACCTGTGGGTGCGGATGCTTTTTTCCTGCCTGATAGACGCCGATTTCCTCGATACTGAAGATTTTATGAACCAGGATCAACCCAAAGACCGGGGAGGATATCCCACTTTGGCCGAACTGAAACTCCTTTTTGACAGCCACATGCAGAAAATGGTGAGTGAAGCCACCAATACTCCTGTCAACGCCGCACGGCAAGAAGTTCTGGCTGCCTGCAAAGACGCAGCGAAGCAGGAACCCGGCCTTTTTTCACTGACTGTTCCAACCGGCGGTGGGAAAACTCTATCAGCAATGGCTTTCGCGCTTGATCATGCCGTGAATTACGGTAAAAATCGAATCATTTACGTTATCCCTTATACCAGCATCATCGAGCAGACTGCAAAAATATTGGCGGATATTTTTAAGGTCGAAAATGTCATTGAACACCACAGTAACCTTGATCCGGATAAAGAAACCCAACGATCCAGATTCGCCTCCGAAAACTGGGACGCACCCGTTATAGTCACCACAAACGTTCAATTTTTCGAATCACTGTATGCCGCCAAATCGAGCCGCTGCCGTAAGTTGCACAACATCATCAACAGCGTCGTCATTCTTGATGAAGCTCAACTCCTGCCTCCGGAATTGCTTGATCCCTGTGTGGAGGGGATGAACCAGCTTGTACGGCATTATGGCGTAACTATGGTTCTTGCCACAGCCACTCAACCAGCGTTATCCAAGTTGGATCTGCCACGGGAGATCATCACCAATCCAGCCGCACTATATGAACGACTCAAAAGAACTGAGATCATCCTGCCACCGAATATTAACAATTTTACCCAATGGGAAGATGTGGCAGGTAGACTTCAACAGCACAATCAGATGCTTTGCGTTGTTAATACTCGTCGTGATTGTTACGATCTTTATAAGCTCATGCCTCATGGCACGATCCATCTTTCCGCCCTCATGTGCGGCGAACATCGTTCTGAAGCGATACAAGAGATCAAGCAGCGGCTCAAGGACGGTTTGGCGACTCGCGTTATCAGCACGCAACTGGTGGAAGCGGGGGTGGACATTGATTTCCCGGTTGTGTATCGCGCGCTTGCCGGACTGGACTCCATAGCCCAGGCTGGCGGACGCTGCAACCGCGAGGGCAATCTTAACGCTAAAGGCAGGCTGGGAGAGGTTCATGTCTTTGTGCCGCCTAAACCCGCACCGCGCGGACTGCTTCTTAAAGGGGAAAACACGACCCGCGAATTGTTCAGCCTGCCGGATTTCAACCCGCAGAATCCGGCTGAATTTACCCGTTATTTCAACTTATTTTATTCCAGAGTCAATGATACCGGCAGCAGATTCAAGGAATGGCTGCAAAAGGATATTCCAAGGGTTCATTTCCGCACAGTCGGCAATGAGTTTAAACTTATAGACGATCAGGCGCAACAGCCGGTATTCGTCAGATTTGGGAACAGCGGGAAATGGCTGGACGAACTGCGGAGAATTGGGCCGAAGCGTCAAAACATGCGAAAATTGCAACGGTACACAGTGAATTTGTCCAGAAACCATTTTGAAAAAGCAAAATTTGATGGATTGGTGGAGGAGATATGGTCCGGGTTCTGGCTCTGGATTGGGAGATATGATGTTTACCACGGCGTTGATTTGTTTGGCAGCGTCTGGGCGTCGGAAGATTTGATGATTTGAAACATGTCAAAGAGAGGTGAATCATGAAAGGATTTTGTCTTGAGGTAAGCGGGCATTATGCCTGCTTTACACGCCCGGAGATGAAGGTTGAGCGCGTCAGCTACGATGTGATCACACCGTCGGCTGTCCGCGCGGTTTTTGATGCGATTCTCTGGAAACCGGCTATTTTTTGGCGGGTGACCCGCATCGAGGTGCTTGCGCCCATCAGATGGATTTCGGTTCGGCGTAATGAAGTGGGAAAAATTATGACGAATACGGAAGGAATTTTTATTGATGAAACAAATGATGCTGGAAAACTTGTTAACCGACAACAACGAGCCGGATTATTTCTGCGCGATGTAAAATACAGACTTTTTGCCGAGTTCGAGTTTATCCCGCCGGAAAAGCGCGGTAAGGTCTATAATCCGGTCCCTGATTACCTGCAAGATAAGGAAGAACTTGAAATTGTCCGACAGGATGAAAAACCCGCCAAATATGCCGCCATGTTCGAGCGTCGGGCAAAAAAAGGACAGTGTTTCAATCAGCCCTATCTTGGCTGCCGTGAATTTTCGGCCAACTTCAGGCTGGTTGATCCAGCCGTCGAACCAGCAATGCCCATTCCTGAAACTCGTGATCTTGGTTGGATGCTTTACGACCTTGATTATTCAAATCCCGTTGATCCAAAACCCCTATTTTTCAGGCCGAAAATTGAAAATGGCGTGGTCACAGTGCCCGACCGCAATAATTCCGAGGAGGTGCGAGGATGATACTTCAAGCACTTAAAGAATATTATGACCGTAAAGCAGCGGATACTGAATCTCAGATGGCACCGCCAGGTTTTGAATGGAAGGAGATGCCTTTTGTTATTGTGCTGAAGCCCGATGGTACACCTGTCAATATTGAAAAAACACATGAGATAGGAGGAAAATTTTATCTTGTCCCACAAGCTGTCAAAAAAACTATTAATGTTGAAGCAAATCTCTTGTGGGACAACCCCGAATATGTTTTGGGTGTCGTATTGAAGGGTAAAAAACGTTCAGACAAAAAGACAGATGATGACATCAAAAAGCGTGTTTCAAAACAACACAATTCTTTTATAAAACGCATTGATAGTATTGGTGATATCCCAGATGCTGGTTTGCAAGCAGTAAAGCGATTTTTGCAGATAGAAAACAAGGTATCGCTGTTGCGGGCATTGGGTGAACCATGGGATAGGTTATTAGATTCTGGTTCGAATTTGACTTTTAAACTTGCTGGTGATTCCGTTCTTGTCTTGGAACGTCCAGCAGTAACATCAGCCATCCAGTCGGCGAATGAAGAAGCAACAGGAGAAATAATCACATGTATAGTCACCGGACAAAAAGACTACATACAATTGGTGCACCCACCCATTAGAAGAATTTTTGGTGGGAAAGCGGAAACAAACATAGTTTCCTTCAATCTCGATGCGTTTAAGTCTTACAGTAAGGATCAGGGCGCAAACGCCCCGATAGGCAAAACAGCGGCCTCTGCTTATACCAAAGCTTTGAATCATCTTCTTGCCAAAAACTCCACGCAGCGTATGCAGGTGGGAGACGCTTCCACTGTTTTTTGGGCGGAAAAGGCAAATGATCTTGAGCAACAGCTTGCTGATTTTTTTGACGAGCCACGCAAAGATGATCCGGATCGTTGCGTCAGGGCAGTTGAAAGCCTTTTTAGATCAATAGAAAACGGCGCATTTATAACTGATGAAACCGAAAAAAACCGATTTTATGTCCTCGGTCTTTCACCGAATTCCTCTCGAATAGCCATCCGTTTCTGGATTGTTGGTACAATAGCTGAAATGGGGATTAAGATTTATCAACACTTTACGGATACTGAAATTGTTCCGCCAAAAAACAACAAAAATGATTGGCCGAAATGGCAGTCGCTGAATGCGTTACTCGCCGCAACAGCAAATGAAACTAAATACGACAAGAACAAACATAGTCTTGTTTATTACTGCGGTAGATATTTTGATGTAAAACCCAATCTTGCTGGCGACACCATGCGCGCCATTCTGGAAGGGCTCCCATATCCCCAAACGTTGCTTCAGACCGCCATCCGCCGTATCCGTGCGGAGCATGAAATCACATATTCCCGAGCGGCTCTGATCAAAGCCTGCATTAACCGGTCAACTCGTTTCAAAAACACAAACATAAAGGAGGAACTTAAAATGAGCCTGGATGAAAACAACACCAACATTGGTTACAGGCTGGGCCGTCTTTTTGCCACGCTGGAAAAAATTCAACAGGAGGCGAATCCCGGCATCAATACCACAATCCGTGACCGGTTCTATGGGGCTGCATCCGGCACTCCGGTTGCTGTCTTCGGCAATTTGATGCGTTTAAAAAATCATCACTTAGCTAAACTTGGAAGTGCCGGGCGACGGGTCTTTTTTGAAAAACGATTAGGTCAAATCATAGATGGAGTCGAAGCCAAAATCGCCTTTCCGGCACATCTGAACCTTGAGGATCAGGGACGCTTTGCCATAGGCTATTATCATCAGATGCAGGATTTTTTCATTAAGAAAAACTAAAAGAATGAATAACAAACATCATTAAGGAGGAAAAAAAATGAACAACCCCATCAAAAACCGTTATGATTTTGTGCTTGTTTTCGACGTAAAAGACGGCAACCCAAACGGCGATCCAGATGCCGGCAATTTGCCGCGTATTGACCCGGAAACCGGGCATGGTCTGGTTACTGACGTTTGCCTTAAACGGAAGGTAAGAAACTATGTTCAGATTATAAAGGAGTTCAAAAAACCTTACGACATTTATATCAAAGAAAAGGCCGTTCTTGGACGGGCTCATTTTGAAACCTTCCGTGAACTTGGCATCAGCACTGGAGAAGAATCCAGAAAATCCGTTCCAAAGGAATTGTCGGAAGCATTTGGAGAGCTATCTTTACCGGAAGGGCTATCTTTTATAGAAAGTGAGAATGAGGATGGAGGCGAGCTTATTGTTGCCCCGGATGCCGATAAGAAAGTAATAAAAGGATGGTTGAAAGAAGAAAAGCCCGATAATGAAATTTCTAAACTCATTAACACTGCTCTCAAAGGTGCTAAACCTCGCCGTCCAACAGCCGAAGAAACGAGCCGAGGCCGTGAAAGGATGTGTAAAAACTTTTATGATATACGAACATTTGGCGCGGTTCTCTCTCTTAAATCCGCCCCAAACTGTGGTCAGGTGCGCGGGCCGATACAGTTGACTTTCGGCAGATCAGCCGAACCTATTGTCACACTGGAGCATTCTATTACCCGCATGGCCGTCGCAACTGAAGCCGAGGCGGAAAAACAGCAGGGGGATAATCGGACAATGGGACGAAAGAACACCGTCCCTTATGGTCTCTATGTTGCCCATGGATTTGTTTCCGCACATCTGGCGGCGCAGACTGGGTTCGGCGAAGATGATCTCAACTTACTATGGGAAGCCCTGTGCAACATGTTTGAAAATGATCGATCTGCCGCGCGTGGGCTCATGTCAACACAGAAACTGATCATTTTCAAGCATGACTCTGCACTTGGCAATGCCCCGGCACACTCGTTATTCAAGCGTGTCAACTTAGCCCGAAAAGATGACTCCAAACCGGCTCGTGATTTTAGTGATTATGAACTCAAAATCGACGAAAATAACTTGCCGGCAGGGGTTAGCATCATTAAGCGACCTTAATGGAATGACATAAAAACAGACGAGGTGGCCCAAAATGCCTGACCAGATGGTGCAGGCGGCGCGTAGCGGAAAGCAGAACATTGTAGAAGGCTGTATGGCATCCGAAACTTGTTCGGGGCAACTGTAGGGCCAGGAAGATAAGGAGGGAAGATGGAAACGAATATCGCCGTATTCAGGGGTAAAGGAATCAGGAAGACGATTCACAACAATGAGTGGTGGTTTTCGGTTGCCGATGTTGTTGAGGTATTGACGGATAGCACAGATTGCCGCCAATACATAAAAAAAATGCGACAACGTGATTTGGAATTGAATTCCTACTGGGGTACAATTTGTACCCCCCTTCGTCTAAAAGCCCTTGATGGCAAGATGCGCAAAACCAACTGCGCCAACACCGAGGGCATCTTCCGCATCATTCAGTCCGTCCCATCCCCGAAAGCGGAGCCCTTCAAGCGGTGGCTGGCAAAGGTCGGCTATGAGCGGGTTCAGGAAATAGAAGACCCGGAACTGGCAACCAAAAGAACCCGCGCTCTGTATAAGGCGAAAGGTTATTCTGACGACTGGATTGAGAAGCGAATGCGCGGCATCGCCATCAGAGATGAGCTTACAGACGAGTGGAAGAAGAGGGAGGTAAGGCGCGAGAAGGAATACGCGATACTAACCGCCGAAATCGCAAAAGCCGCCTTTGGTGTTACGCCCGGCGAACACAAAAAGTTTAAGGGGCTGATTCGGGAAAACCTCAGGGACCATATGACGGATCTTGAATTGATTTTTTCCATGCTTGGAGAGGCTGCTACGACTGAGATAACGCGGGTGGATGATGCAAAGGGTTTTCAGGAAAGCAAGCATGCTGCTCACAAGGGTGGAGAGGTTGCAGGGAAGGCGAGAAAAGACCTGGAACAAAAGACCCGCAAGAAGGTTGTCTCCTCCGAGAACTATCTGGACATTCCTCAGAAAAGACGGAAACAGTTGAATGAAAAGGAGTAAGGCGCCATGATGGACAATCCGCAAAACAAACAAAGCGCAGGGTGCTCAAAGACCTTCAGGCGCAAGGGGTTATCGAATGCCTTGGCCGTGGCAGAAATGCAAAATGGAATAAAACAGGGAATTAGGTAATAACAATTAATATGGGTAATAAATCAGGTAATAAGTGACGATATGTACACTGAAGACGATCTTCTCCCTATTTCCGCCTTGCAGCATCTGATTTTCTGCGAGCGGCAGTGCGCCTTGATTCATATCGAGCAGGCGTGGGCTGAAAACCTGTTCACCGCGGAAGGTAGAATCATGCACGAGCATGTCCACGCGGAAGACCGTGCATCGAGGGGAAATGTTCGCATTGAGTATGGTATGTCTCTTCGTTCATTGCGGTTGGGGCTGATCGGGAAGGCGGACGTTGTGGAATTTCACCGCCAGGCGGATGGTTCCTGGCAGCCATTCCCAGTGGAATACAAACGCGGCAAGCCGAAAAAGGACAACAGCGACAAGGTTCAACTCTGCGCCCAGGCGCTTTGCCTAAAAGAAATGATGGATGTTGCGGTTACTGACGGAGCGCTTTTTTATGGCAAGACAAGACGCAGGCTCGATGTTGTACTTGACGGCGCTTTAAGGAATTTGACGGAAGAGACTGCAATGCGGCTGCATGAGTTGATTGAATCCGGGCATACACCGAGGCCGGTTTACGCAAAGAAGTGTGACAGTTGTTCGCTGGCCGGTATGTGTCTGCCCAAAACAGTGGGTAAGGGAAAATCTGCGAAGCGGTATTTGTCGGGAGTGGTGAGGGAATTATGAAACGACATCTCAATACGCTTTTTGTAACGACACAAGGGGCGTACCTTGCGAAAGAAGGGGAAACTGCCGTAGTAAAGGTGGAAAAGGAGATCCGGCTGCGTGTCCCGATTCATACAATTGGTGGAATTGTCTGCTTCGGAAATGTTGGGTGCAGTCCGTTTTTGATGGGCTTTTGCGCCGAACGCGGTGTGGCGATCAGTTTTCTGTCCGAACATGGTCGTTTTCTGGCAAGAGTTCAGGGGCCGGTCTCCGGAAACGTTCTCTTGCGCAGGGAACAATATCGCAGGGCCGACGATCTTAATTTTTCCGCTCAAATGGCAAGAGCCGTGCTTACAGGCAAGATTGCCAACTGCCGCACAGTCTTGCGGCGGGCATTGAGAGATCACGGTGATAAACCGGATGCTGACAAGATTCAACATGCGTCGAAACGACTTGCAGCTTCTCTAAAATCACTGGCACGGGAGGAATCCCTGGATGCGGTGCGCGGCATTGAAGGTGATGCCGCGCGTGCCTACTTCAACGTGTTTGATCATTTGATAACCTCCCAGAAAGAAGATTTTTCCTTTCACGAAAGAAACCGCCGGCCACCATTAGACAATGTGAACTGTCTGCTGTCGTTTATATATACGCTTGTTATGCATGATGTTCGCTCTGCCCTTGAAACGGTGGGGCTGGATCCGGCAGTCGGTTTTTTACACAGAGACCGTCCAGGCAGACCGGGGCTCGCGCTTGACATGATGGAAGAATTCAGGCCATTCATAGCAGATCGTATGGCTCTTTCTCTGATAAATCTGTCTCAGGTGCAGAAAA
Organism: Pseudomonadota bacterium; assembly: GCA_030610915.1. The sequence goes on from JAUWQS010000001.1 coordinate 29,328, forward strand.
AGGGTTTTGATAAATCTGAATCCGGCGCTGTCCTGATGGACGATGAAACGAGAAAAACCCTTTTGGTTGCCTATCAAAACAGAAAACAGGATGAGATCATGCATCCGTTTCTCAACGAAAAAGTTACCATCGGGCTGTTATTTCATACCCAGGCCTTATTACTGGCCCGTTATCTTAGAGGTGATCTGGATGGGTATCCGCCATTTATCTGGAAATAAAATCAAGAAGTCGGGCAATGAGTTTTATATTTTGTATCGCCCCAACACACGGGGGACGTGGATTGAGGCATCTGGAAATAGATAGAGAGGAGACAATATGTTTGTGCTGGTGAGCTATGATGTTGCCACGATTAAGGATGGGGGGCAGCGCCGTTTGCGCAGGGTGGCAAAGGCGTGTCTCGATTATGGACAGCGGGTTCAATACTCTGTTTTTGAGTGTATTGTTGACCCTGCACAGTGGACTGTGTTGCGGCAGAGGCTTATCAGTGAGATAGACCCTGAATCGGACAGCCTGAGATTTTACTTTCTGGGTTCCAACTGGAGACGCCGCGTAGAACATGTTGGAGCCAAGAAAACCATTGATCAGGAGGGACCATTGATTGTCTAAAAAATGTTATGCGAACCTGAAGTTCGCGTGAATTTCCCGGGAGGTTCGCATTGTGTGGGAGGTGTTGGAAATAAAGAGGTTGCAGAAATTGTTCTTTAACGATCAAATATATTATGCGCCGGAAGAAAGAGGTTCGCAAAAAGTGAGAAATAGTCTTATTAATTTTAATTAGTTGCAGAATTACTGTCGCCCCCCATGCGGGGGCGTGGATTGAAACAAAAAACAAGAGCCAAACCAAGAGCAAGGAGGTAAAAGGCGCCCCCCATGCGGGGGCGTGGATTGAAACGGGAGGTACTCCTACAGCAGCCGTTTTCCTACCTCGGTCGCCCCCCATGCGGGGGCGTGGATTGAAACAAACAAACATTTATATGTTTATTAGAATCAGTGCTGTCGCCCCCCATGCGGGGGCGTGGATTGAAACCGTATATCCCGAACATAATTGCCGCATTCGTCAAGTCGCCCCCCATGCGGGGGCGTGGATTGAAACGACAACTGCCGCAGGCCGGTTTTCATCTCCATAGTCGCCCCCCATGCGGGGGCGTGGATTGAAACCGATATGGAGCCCGGTGAACTGGAAGATCTGATAGTCGCCCCCCATGCGGGGGCGTGGATTGAAACTTATATACTCCTGCTGATCCTCTCCCATCCGATCGGTCGCCCCCCATGCGGGGGCGTGGATTGAAACGCGACCCTGGCGATGCTGAAAAAGTCGGATAAAGTCGCCCCCCATGCGGGGGCGTGGATTGAAACATTGGAAGCAATTGGGGATCAGGTCACTAATAGTGTCGCCCCCCATGCGGGGGCGTGGATTGAAACCATCTGTCCACTGACCACTGTTCACTGTTCTTCGTCGCCCCCCATGCGGGGGCGTGGATTGAAACATTGGCCTCAAGCTGAAACGATTTAATAGAAATAAGTCGCCCCCCATGCGGGGGCGTGGATTGAAACTTATAGTCCGAAAAACCATGCCCGCCCTGCGGATGTCGCCCCCCATGCGGGGGCGTGGATTGAAACCATCTGTCCACTGACCACTGTTCACTGTTCTTCGTCGCCCCCCATGCGGGGGCGTGGATTGAAACTCTTCGGCTCGCGCTTCCTTGCCCACGGCTTTCCGT
>JAUWQS010000371.1 GCA_030610915.1 Pseudomonadota bacterium
GAACGAAAACTGTCTTTTTCGCCAATCTCTGCGTCAGATAAAAATTTTAATCCTCGAAATACTCAATGTATTCCTGCGGTTAAAATTTTGATCTTCCTTGACCTTGACGAAAAATCCTAGTTTTCGTTCAGACACTATTTAAACCTGTCTGCGTTCATCTGCGTGAATCTGTGGCTGAGCAGTTACTTTTTCTCTTATAAAAAAACCGCAACTCCATCTGAGATGCGGCTTTTTGAGACAAAAAAAGCCGCGAGCTTCGGGGCCCGCGGCTCGTAATTTCTATGTCACCATCATAGAACCCGAGCAACGGCCCCGCCTTGTACAACTACTACGCTAATTATTGTGATGCTGCTCATAAGGCCTCTCCAGAGACAGATCAGCTATGCTGCCTGTACGCCTACTTTTACTTGTAAAATTTTACCTTTACTATGCAAAAAAAGTTTTGTCAAGAAAAATATAACTACTCAGGTTCACGGTTCCACGGTTCAAGTAGTCGATTAGTCAAAAATCAGCTTCTCAATAAATTCGGGTAAAAACCGGTATGTGGGGTAGCATTTTATATGCCACCATCTCCGGTGGGGTATAAAATGCCACCCCGCAATAATATGTAAGAATGATTGTGGTTCGAGATCAACATTTTAAAAATGTAACCCCCTAACCCTGCCCTTTACCCACAAATAAGCTCTACGTAGTATTAGCCGCCCCTGAGTGCGAAGCCCTCACACATTAGTTGTAAATCTGAATAGCCTCGCCACATTAATTGATGACCAGGAGGCGGATCGCTGGAACGACCAAGGTATCCGCCAATCTTCGCTACCAATTTCACTGCGTCGCCGAGGCAATCAAGAGGGCTTAAGCCTTTTTTTTAGCATAAGTTTTCAGCACCTCGATTTCTAAATCTGAAAATAATACCTCAGGAGGCAGTTCAGGGGTCTCCCTTCCGAGAAGAGTCATGAGCATAATTCGCCACGCGATAACCAGATTGATTGCTATTGCACGTTTGAGACGCTCAGCCGTTTTATGGGCCATATCTTCAACTCCGCATCCGGATTTCAGAACCCGATGCCAGTCTTCGATACGCCATCGCAAACAATACCACTCTACACAATTCACTGCGTCGTCGGCCGATTTTATGTCAATTGTCGTTAATAAAAACCATTCAAGAGGTTCTGTCCCAACAGGAGGAGAGTCTTCTTCCACATGGATAACCCATATTACAATTGGATCTTTATCTTTATAATATGGTGGAGGATTAAGCTTTACCTGTACATAACGAACTGAAACTTCCGCAGTGCGAGCTGACCTTTTAGGACGTGCTTTCTGTTTACTCTTCTTGGGTCTGGCGCTTTGTCGGGGAATCTTGATTTTAAGCCGGGTCTGAATTGGCGATTGTCTTGCTGTTTCAAACAGCTTATGCCCTTCAGTGGTTTTACTGTTGTGTTTAGCGCGTACGAGCAGATCAACACTGGAATTAGTACAACGTTGATCATCGAACATCTCAAAAAAATCTGCCTCCCGATCCATAACGTTGGCTATAGAGGTATGCGGCATCTGAGCTTTCAAGCCCATACAATCGCGCACTCCCTCGATCCAGCAGAAGGTTTTCTTCTCTTCAATAGGAATTGCCGAAGCAGGCCGCTTATCCTTTTTTGATTTCGGCTTAGGAGCTGTACATTCGGCGCGCAACACCCCAAGGGGAAGACCTTCGGTAGTTAAAGCAAGTGTAGAATGCAAATGCAATCCAGAGCTTATTGCACCTGTCTGATTCGTGCCGATCACCCCAAGGCCTTCACATTGGTCGATACTGGAATAATTGAGATCGCTGCCGTCCTGGACACATAAGACGGTTTTTTCTGCCTTCATCCGTCGTATTGTCTGCTCACGGTGAGGCAGGATGATATTGGCCATGGTAACAGCCGAATCATCCGGTTTGTCTATCAATCGATAGTAAGCTTTCACTTTCGGCCAGTCACCTTTTGCAACACCGCTATATGCACATCCTGGCTTCTCGGCTTTATCCGCTCCAATTTCAACGAGTCGCTGACTCAATCGTTTGTCGCCAAGCGGAGCTCCGCCGAACTCCTTTTCCGTCCAGTTTTCTGCGTCGATGCCAACGGAGAGGGGAAGAGCGCCTAAACCGCTGTCTTTTGGAAGTCCTATCTCAATACGAAAATCTTTCTCAAGTGGATATACATAAATATCCTTTATGGTTTCCGCAGCAATTCTTAACCGATCCTGTCTTCCCCTGCCTTTGGTGCGACCAATCCACTGCCAGTTTGCCGCCTTGTAACATGTCCCTGTAAAACAACTGATGTCCACAAAGCTTTCCAGAACCAAAGGGCGATATCCATACCGGATCTCGAAATCTCGTGGAAACTCTCGGATAGCCATGCCAAGCAATCGGGAAGCAAGGTTTTTACATGATATGCTGGAACGAATCAGAAATCGGCTCATATTTACAACATGGTGCAAGTTGGCTCGTCGTGTATCCCAGTCCCAGCCAATCCATCTGTCACGGTCTTCGAGATGTAATGCCGCAGAGCTAAACCCAAATCCTCCCAGCCAGCCATGTCCTGATTCTGCAAGATAACGAAGCTGACGACCGACAAGCGGTCCAGCGCCTCGCGGGTGATCCTGTATCATTAGCTCGTTCCAGATCCGCATATGCTCTTCTGTCTTTACGAGAATCAATCGTAAGTCGCTTATTTCCCCTGCCTCATCCGGAACTCCCATAGGTTCCGGCACAGGCTCCGCAAGACGTCTTGGTTGTATCTTGCAGGGAGTATGACAGGACTTTGGC
>JAUWQS010000346.1 GCA_030610915.1 Pseudomonadota bacterium
GAACGAAAACTAGGATTTTTCGTCAAGGTCAAGGAAGATCAAAATTTTAACCGCAGGAATACATTGAGTATTTCGAGGATTAAAATTTTTATCTGACGCAGAGATTGGCGAAAAAGACAGTTTTCGTTCGGGCACTATTTAAATACAAAGAAATCACGTGACTACCTGAGTAGTTACGAAAAGGTTAATCCCTCAAAGCGGTATGCCAGCCTTGACCGACAGCATCGTGACCTTTGCGAGGCCGTCCTCGGGATTTCGATTTTGAGCCTTGATCCAGTCAAATAATTTAGCCAGTGGTTTTCCCGACATAATCTCCTCCATCGCAATATTGACTCCTTCCTTAAGGGATGATGCTTTTTCGACTATCCATAGGATAACTGCCGTATTTAGAGCCACAATCTCTGTTCGCGACCTGTTGCCTCTGCCTGCGAGGATTTTGACGGCATCAACCGCCTCATCCTCCACACTGCCGCGTGGCCTGATCTCTTCGTAATTGCCATAGGACAGGCCTACCATCTCCGGTCTGATTGCAGGAAATTCCATTTCTCCATTCTCATTTAAAATACCAAGTCTGGAAAACCCGAGCGTTGACAGTTCATCCATACCGTTTTTGCTGTTATCATCAAAACCATGAAAAAGCACCGCTTTCTGGTAACCTATTTTTTTCATTACCGCAAGAGTTGAATCGATCTGTTCCAGAGATCCTACTCCCCTGACGCCAAGGCGGGGCATAACGGGATTGGCCAGTGAGGCCGCAATGTTGAGAGTGGAGGCAAATCTGATCTGAGACAATATCCTGCCAAGACCACCCGGATGGACCATTTTGCTCATTCCATTGAAGAGACCAAGGCCGCAGGCCTTGACCGATCGGCAAACCATATTTATGTCACACTCCACGTCAACGCCCAATGCCTCGCATATGTCAACCGTTCCACACTTCGAGGTGATTGCTCGTGCCCCGTGTCTTGCCAGGTGAACACCGAGACTTGCGGCTACGATGGAGGAGATGGTGCTTATGTTAAATGTCTTGAGACTGTCCATGCCCGTTCCGCTATTCTCAACAACCTGCAGACCATCGATGCTTCCCTTGTTTGTATCCAGCTCATAGATGGCATCAAAACAGCCTGCCACCTCCTCAGCCGTCTCCCCCTTCATCCTGAGAGCGGCCAGAGCCGCCCCCTGATGTATGTCAGGCTGATTTCCGGAGAGAATTTCGCAAAACATCCTCCTCGTAGTTTCCCTTGTGAGGTTTTCCCCCGCCATCAAAGAATCTATTACCTGACCGAATGATCTTAATGATTGTTCGTCCATCAAATTTCCCTCCTTTTGATATGGTCAAAACCTGCTTATAATAATCTTCTTGGCCTCCTGCCTCCTTAAGACCTCCATCCCATCCGGAATTCCTTCGATGGGTATCCTGTAAAAATTAAAAAAACCGAGATCAATCTCCCCCTGCGCCAGCATATTCAAGGCAGAGCGAAAATCTCCGATATTGCAGCCATAAGAACCGGTAATGGTAAGCTCCTTGTAGTGTACGGCATTCATATCGACCGGAACTAACTCTTTCCCTTCCTGATTTCCGGAGAAAGATGAGACACATCCACCTTTCTTCATCACCTTCCAGAATGGCCAGTCCAGACCATTAGGACAGGCGGGAACAATCAGATCGATTTCTTCATTTCTTAAGCTTTCTATAAGAGTGGCCCTTGAGGTGTCTATAATTTCAACCTCTTGAGGCAATTCTTTTGAAAGCCTTTCTCTGTTCTTATCCGCTACGATTATTTTTCCCCATCCCTGCGTCCTCAAAAGCGCCGTAAATAAGCTCCCGATAAAACCGGCGCCTATAACCAACACGGTCTTTTTTTTCGCATGCTTAAACATCCTGACGGCGCTCAGACAACATGCCAGAGGTTCCGCAAGCGCCGCCGGTTCCAGATCGACACCACGCGGAAATGGCATGAGAGAATTCAGTTGCTTCTCGGGAAATGGGATAATGGAGCGGAAAAGGCCGTCTTCATTAAAACCGTATATCCGACCCTTCTTGCATCTCGCTGTGTATCCCATCCTGCAAGAGTCGCATTCCCCGCAAAAGACACCAGGGTATATGGCCACCATGTCGCCCGTCTTAAATAAAGGATTTTGACTCTCTATAATTTCTCCCACCCCTTCATGCCCTAATATCCTGGGAAGAGACAGATCCTTCTGCCCGGCCTGAACCATCTTCAGGTCCGTTCGGCAGATGGCGCATCTCCTCATGGCAATCAGAACACCCCCTGGAGGTATTCCGGGAGGAAGCATTTCCATAACCTCAAGTTTTCGATCTTTATTTAGTATTGCCTTCTTCATATCCTCACCTCGTCATCCTGTCCGCTATCGATCCTTCACGGACAAACAAGTTTGTCCATGCCACCCATCCTTTGGCTTCATTCTTCGTTGAAACTGCAAGCCTAAAAGGCATATATTAATTTGAGCCAGGTTATATTTCCCTGAGGACGATTCTTTACGCTGGTTTCAAACTGGCTCTTTAAGGTCACGGAGAGCTTTCCCGTGTTGAATATAAGGCCAGGTCCGATCGAAAATGCCTGGCCCCTTGAGTCTTTAATTTTTTCCCCTCCCATTTCATCATCGGTGATATCCTCCCAGTAGTAGCCATTGATCCCAACTTGAAAATTTTTTGTTGCCTGGTAGCCGATGCTGTAGTCTATATGAAGATTGTGGCCGGGTCTATACCAGGTATTTTTTTTCGTTACGGGATCGATGTAGTCATGGTTCTTCGAGTGGATGTCATACATCAATCCCATGCTGACATTAAATCCCCTTGGCAAAAAGGCGGTAACCCCCAGAAGTGGTTCGAAGGTGTAATGATTGTTTCCAAGATTTGCAATGTCTCTTTTGTCGTACTCTCCGGTGGGAAGGAAAAAGTCTGGGCTAAAAATAACATGAAATATCCGGCCGGGCCAG
>JAUWQS010000080.1 GCA_030610915.1 Pseudomonadota bacterium
TTTTTCTCGAATAAATGTAGAGGAGGGCTTTATGCCCTCCGGAATGCTTTCTTTTAAGGGACCAATGAAAGAGAAAAGAGTTGTCATAAAAGATTTTTTTTGGGTATTAACTGTGGTGGGAATCTCCTTTTTAGTGGGTTGTAATCTCAATCCGACGGAGCGGTCAAACTACTGTAAAAGCTGCCATGAAGGAAAGGGGGTTTCTTATGTTGAGTCATCCCGCTTTCATGAAGATTTTCGTCTTGGGAAGAGAGAGTGCATCGATTGCCATAGCGATAAAGGAGTAATTGGCTCTGCGGAAAATCAGGCAAGAGGTATCTCACACTTCTTAATTCGATATACCGGCAGTGAGCTTTATGCCTCTGCCCTGCCAGGTAAAAGATACTCCAATGATCAGTGTCTTTTCTGTCATGAAAGTTCCTCAAAGATTGAGAAGATGGAGAGTATAGATCTTCCTGAAAAGCTTAAAAAGACCGGGTTGAAGTTTGATCACCTGACCCATTTGGATTTAAGTGATTTTTCAAAAGATGATCAACATGAACTGAAAGCGCTGGAAGGAAAAACAGCTCTTTCCCCGGAAGAAAAAGAGAAACTGGAATTTCTGCAGAAGGTGAAGAGGGCCAATTGTGCTCAATGTCATGGGAAAGATAAGGTTGCGCCGGACGGCAAGAAATATGTAGATAAGTATGTAAATTATATTGCCGAAGATCCCATGGTCTGTACCGCTTGCCACCAGGATATCGATTTCCTGCGGCATCCTGGCCGGCCTAATGAAAAACCGGGAATTCCTCGAGAAGAGTCGTGTCGACGCTGCCATGACGGCAAGTTACATGGAAGCGCAAATCTTAGAATTTTTCTTTCAGATTGTGAAAGCGCTGACAAAGAGAACTGTTCAAAATGTCATCCGGGTTATGTAGTGCCTGAACGAAAAACCCGTTCAGGCACGGTTTCGAGTTTGGGGTTTTGAGTTTCGAGTTAAAAAGAGAAAGTAATCTCAGCGAGTTGGGAATCTCTAAACAAAATCGAAAAACCATATTTCAGGGTTTTCGTTCAGGCACTATGTAGCAGAAAAGGCAGTTAGTCCACAAGGGAGGAAGGGGAAATGAAACCTGTAACCGCAATTGAGGAAGACTTAACTCACCCTCAAAAAAGGATAGTAGATAGAATCCTTGACATTAAAGAACCGCCGGTTGCTCGCTGTCGATTGCTTTCCAAAGGTATGGAATCATATTATAGACTCTACCTCGCGGATGGTGATATCGATATAGCGGGTGACAAGGCCTGTATTGGCTGTGGGAATTGTGTTGATTCCTGCCCGGTCTTGAGGAGAGAGCCGGAACGAAGAGAAAAGACGGTTCAACGCACCTCATTTGCCCTGGAGACAATCGTGGCAGATGATTGCGAGCAGTGTTATTCATGTGTCCTTGCCTGCCCGCAGGTGGATACAAACATTAAGGATTATATTGTAGATGAAAGGGTGCCTGAGGCGATTCCGCAAAATAAGAAGGTGACCCTTATGGATAATTATTATATGGTGATCGCCGCCCTGGTTCTTGGGATTATAATTGGCGTATTTCTGGTAAGATAAAAGGAGGAAAAAGATGAGTGATGCAGGTGAAAAATCCAGGATAGAGGGCGGAGAAGCTCCTCTGGTGCCTATTTATATAATGGGAAGCAAGTATGATGTCCCTGATACATTAACTATCCAAAAGGCCTTGGAATATGCGGGATATCAGCTTATCAGGGGTTGTGGCTGCAGGGGAGGGATATGTGGCGCCTGCGGGACCGTCTATCGATTTCCCGACAGTCCCAAGATAGAGGTTGGTCTGGCCTGCCAGACCGTTGTCCAGCCAAACATGTATATTACCCAGATTCCATTCTTCCCGGCCAATAAGACGGCTTATGACATAGATGAAGTAAAGCCCACGGGGGAAGAGGTAATAAAACTGTATCCCGAGCTGTTAAAGTGTATGGGTTGTAATACATGCACTAAATCCTGTCCGATGGATATTGAGGTGATGGAGTATATATCGGCCGCTATCAAGGGGGACGTCGCAAGGGCGGCAGAGTTGTCCTTCAGTTGTGTGATGTGCGGCTTATGTGCCTCAAGGTGTCCGGCAGAGCTGTGTCAATATAACATCGCCATCTTGTGCAGAAGATTGTATGGTAAGCATGTAGCCCCAAGGGCGCAACATACACAAGAACAGGTGAAAAAGATTGAAGAGGGGTATTTTGATAAGGCCCTGAAGGAGCTTATGGAAACGGACAGGAAAGGTTTGGAGAAGCTTTACACCGACAGGGAAAATGAACCGGAGATGGCGGATGAGTACTGGGAGCCGTCCGATAAAACATATTTGTAATAGAATTTGGGGGAAATTATGGGATATACACCGGAACTGAAAAATCTTATAAAGATAGTTGAAAAGACGAGGCCGGGGCGTGTAGAGAAAAAAAAGAGGGGTGAGGAGATGCCCGCTTTATCCCTTGCCGAAAGGGAAGAGAGGCTGAGAAAATACCATCCCGATTTTATAGAGGGCAACCGGAGGGAAATCACGTTAGGCCCCAGCAAAGGTTACGCTATCAGCAGGGAGATAGTGGATCTTTTGGAGGCGAAGAGCCGGTACGAACCTGATGATATCAATCTTTCGGAGGTAGATTACGAGACCGATGTCCTGGTTATCGGAGGAGGCGGGGCGGGAACTGCCGCCGCCCTTCTGGCCCAGGAGCAGGGAGCAAAGGTGCTTATTGTCACAAAGCTTCGCCACGGCGATGCCAATACCATGATGGCCGAAGGAGGCATCCAGGCGGCCGACAAGGGAGAGAAAGATTCCCCCTATTACCATTATCTCGACGTAGTGGGAGGAGGTCATTTCGTTAATGATCCTGAGCTGGTTTATACCCTTGTTACTGAAGCGCCCAAGGTACTGGAGTGGTTCGATAGATTGGGTATGATGTTTGACAAGCTGCCCGATGGAAGGTTTTACTCGCTGCATGGTGGAGGCACCTGCAGGAAAAGGATGCATGCCGCCGGGGATATCAGTGGCGCAGAGATTATGAGGACCCTTCGGGATGAGGCCAGAAATCGAAAGAAGGATATTACAGTATTGGAATTTTCCCCTGTTGTGGATCTGATCTTGAATGAGCACGGTCATTGCGCAGGGGCGTTGCTTTACAATCTGGAGACTAAAGAATATCATACCGTAAAGGCAAAGGCGACAATAATTGCCACCGGTGGTTCAGGAAGGTTGCATATCCAGAATAGTATGACTACCAACCATTATGGAGCTACCGGAGATGGTTTGATTATAGGTTATCGGGCCGGCGTCAAACTCTGCTTTCTGCACACGGTTCAGTACCATCCAACAGGCGCAATATTTCCGGAACAGGCGGAGGGGCTGTTAATCACTGAGAAGGTAAGAGGAGCAGGGGCTAATGTCTTAAATATTGATGGTGAGCAGTTCGTTTACGAAAGGGAGCCCAGAGATGTGGAGAGCGCTTCCTTTATCAGGGAATGCACCGATGTAGGAAAAGGAATCCCCGTTTCCGGAGGAAAGTGGGGAGTCTGGCTTGATTCACCTATGATCGATATGCTGTCAGGACCGGGAACGGTGGCGAAGGAACTTCCCGGTAAGTTAATACTTTTCAAGAGATACGGTATCGATATCTCCAAAGAGCCTATGCTGGTTTATCCTACTCTCCATTATCAAAATGGCGGACTGGAATATGATAGCAAAGGTGAAACCTGTGTTCCCGGGCTGTTTGTTGCCGGCGAGGTAGGCGGAGGTGTCCATGGAGAGAATCGCCTGATGGGGAATTCACTTCTCGATATAAATGTTTTTGGAAGAATTGCAGGGGTGAACGCCGCTGTTTATGCCGGTGAGAAAGCAAAGGAAGGAAAACTGACCTTAGATCATGTAAGAGATTATAACAAAGAAGTGGACAAGGTGGGGGTTGGTCCTGCCAAGGTTGCTCCGATGCTGCTTCCCGATTACAGTAACCCGGAGGTAAGAAAGAGACAGATTACCGCTTGCTATGAAGGGACATTGAGGTAAACGTATTAGCTCAATAAATAGGGGCAAACCCAGGTATGTAAGAGTGAGCGTGGATTGTAGCCATTCACAGCTTGAAACTTGAAATTGGAAAATAGAAATTTGGAAGGCCTGTCTGCGTGCGGGTACCTGTCTGCCGTGCTGGCACAGGTAGGGATGAAACGAGTTGACAGTACAAAAGTATGAAGGCCAAATTTCTAATTTCAGTGAACGCTTACCGTGGAGCCCAACATTTCAAAGATGTAATCCCCTATTTATTGAACTGATACATGTAAACATTATCTGATTATTACAGGCTTGGCCGAAAGTGTAAAAAGCACTGATAGAGGGGGTCAACTCTTGATTCCACCCTCTGGTGTGAGAGTGTATCAAGGGCTGACTTTTTTTGTGGGGGTACCAAAAAAGGAGGGGTTCACAAAAATTTCTGAACCTGTAAACGCTCACCGCGGTAATGATCTTTCTTACTACTCAACCCTCACGCCTATCATATCAACACGTCGATTAAGAGTCCGACCTTTTTCAGAACTATTTGAGGCGACAGGTTCACTCTCCCCATAAGCCTTCATAGTGATCCGTTCTGGGGCAATTCCCTGTCTTTCTAAAAGATATTTCCTTACAGCCTTTGCTCTTTTCAGAGAAAGATCATAGTTATGTTTTTCCGTGCCTGTACTGTCGGCGTGACCTGCTAAAATGATCGTCACTTTTGGCAGACTTCCTTTCAGTACCATTCCAATCTCGTCAAGAAGGGAATAATAAGGAGGATTGATATCAGCAGAATCGAAGTCAAAATGAACGACATGCCCATTCTTTGAAGAAAGGTAGTTGTCTAAGTGAATATATTTTATTTCCCCTTTTTCCTTTAAGCCCAACCATTTTCTGGCGCCTTTGTGTCCCAGCCTGGCCGCCATCTCCATGTCGCTTCTTGCCTGCTCGTTGTTGATCATATAAGCATTTACAATCCCGCGTTCATAGTAGGCATCGGCATTTTTTGAATCAAGCTTTATGACAACATTAAAATCTTCAAGGGCCTTTATACAGTTGCCTGGTTTCAGGAAAAAGTATACCTTACCCTTGCGGAAATAAGCCTGTGCATATTTTGAATTGATGTCAATTGCTTTTTTATATGCCGCGATTGCCCCTATAGGATCGTTCTGTTTTTCAAGATCGGTTCCCCTTTTAAACCACTCCTCTGCCGTCATAGCCCCTGCAGATTGCCAGAAAATTACGAAGACAAAAATAAGAACAGAACAAAAAAGAATTTTTTTCATAACGCACCCCGTTTTTAGAATTGGTTGGTAACTACTCACGTAGTCAGGCTGAAGGTCCCCGAAAAACACGATTGCCGCACTTTGGCAGAGAAACGGAAGATTTTTGCATCAAACATGGCCTCAAAGTGTGCAGTATTCCCGCTTTTCCTACGCAGTCTTCAGCCTTCAGTCTATCCACCTGAATAGTTACTAATAGTATAACCACTCAAGCATACTGTCCCAAATGCGGCCTTTGCCGTTGGGGGGATATCAGTATCCTTCAATCTACAGCCTAAACAACCTGAGCAGTTTTAATAAACCCCTCTGATGTGGTTTACGATTAACTTTACCGTCTCATCAGTCTTTGCCAGGGCATCTGCTTTAATCTGAAGCGCCTGCCTTTTTGAATTCTCAATCTGTTTATTCGCCTCTTTCTCGGCCGTATTGATGATTTTGTCTCGCTCTATTCTGCTTTCATCCACAGGAAACTCTGAGGACAGTATCTCGCCGGCCTTTTTTCCGGCATCGCGGAGTACCTGTCCGGCCCTGACACTCGTCTCCTCAAGAAGTTTCTCCGCCTCGCTTTCGATTTCCCCTATCGTGGCAAGCATCTCGTCCTCAGGCATGACATGAGCCGTTATTATTTGCCCAGATCCTCGTATCTTTTAATGACAATATATATGCCATGATCAAAGATGCGTATTGTTTTATTAATGCTTCCCACTGCCTTTTGCTGATCAAGACCTGTAAGAACGACTGCCTGGAAATCGGCATAGATCCACATGTGCCTTCTCATCATAATGAGGGCGTATATGGCTTCGTGCAGGGGGATGCCTTCCTTATGTCTCTCTTCAGCGTACTTCGTAAAATAATCAGATATTTCGGTATATGGCTTCTCGCTAAAGTATATACGTCCCAGATTCTTATAGAAGTCCATGGCATGCAGGACACACTGATCCTGCATTATAGAATGATATGATGGTGTTCTGGGATTTGACCTCACTGCTTTGCTCCACTGGTTGGAAATTTCTTCCGCGTGTTGTTCTGTAATATTGATCAGCTTGTCTTCAAATGCTCTCATTATATATACCCTCCCTTTTTTAAGTTTTCAGCAGGAATTCTAAAGGAAAAAAACGTACTGTGTAGTTGTTTCTAGCGCCTTTCTCACTATCCTCAACTGAGATCTGCCTATCGTTATCATATCTTGTTTACACACTACAGACATACCGAGAACCTTTGAGAATATCTTCGCTTCAATCCCCTTCTTTGATCTTATGGTTACCCCGTTTTGATCCGGGCTGACCTCAATAATCAAGGGAAGCAGAAGAGAATCTTGCTCTTGCTTATCTAACATTTGGGATAGATAGTCAAGTTCTTTTCTTTTGAAAAAATGAGCGTTACCATCATTGCATATTACATGTGGGTGCCTTTCCTTCAAGAGTTCGGTGAGTGATCTTTGTTTGCGTGGGAGGTGTGCATTCAGGACTCTGAATTCGCCCTTCAGGCGCCCTGCAAAATTATCAATAGGCATGTGCTTCTCTCTGCTCGATTAGCAGTTTGACCCGCTTGAGCCGTGCGGACTCTTCACGGTCCCTCTCTTCAAATTTCATGGTTAAGTACCTTATGGTGGCATCAAGATCCGGGACCACGATATGCTCCAGGGCGTTGTTCACCCTTTTTACTTTATTGATCTCCATCCCCAGGAGTTCTAAGGATTTTTGAAGTTCAGCCAGTTCGATAGAGGTCGCAAGACATTTTTGGGAGAGCATGGCGGTATGATCCATAATGGAAGATGTGCCGGCCTGATTCTGCGCATCCAATTGCCGATCATCGGTCTTTTCAATCTCGAAAAGCGGCAAAATAACCCCCGCAACATTTCTTGTCATGGT
>JAUWQS010000213.1 GCA_030610915.1 Pseudomonadota bacterium
GCCGAAGTCTGTCAACTCGTAAATTCGTTTCATCTCTCCCAAATTTCTAATTTCCAATTTCAAGTTTCAAGCCGTGAATGGCTAAGATTCACAATCACTCTTACATATTGGGGGTTGCCCCTATTTATTGAGCTGATACTACTTTACCCTTTCCACTAACCACCTTATTGCCTGCATGTATTCCTGCATTCCGCGCAAGAAGATATCGCTGTGATTGGCTCCTGGAATCTCTAAGATTTTTTTATCTTGAGCAGGAGAAGCATCATACAATGCCTGAGCATCTGAAAATGGGATAATGTGATCCTTTTCTGCATGGATGATCAAGGTGGGTTTATCGAAGGAGAGGATCTTGTCGATATTGCGAAATCCGTCTTTTTCTTTAAGTCCTATGGACTCCATGGTGATGTTCAGAAGCCTGAGGAGGGTTTCGGAATGGGCAAACCCGCTTTCAATAATTGCCCCGTCTATCATATTCTTGTAATTAACCAGCAGCTCCAATGCTGATGCGCTCCCCAGTGATCTTCCCATCACGACAAAGTGGCCGGTATGACCATTTTCCGCAAGCCAGTTGTGCGTATAGTCAAAGACTGAGTGGGCATCTCGCATCATGGCGGTGATGGTGGGTGTACCAGTGGAGTTTCCGTACCCTCTGTAGTCGACCGGCAAAAAGTTGACTCCAATGGACGTGTACAGGCTTCCCAGGTCATCATAATCTGCCACAATCTCGCCATTGCCGTGAAAAAAAAGGATGCTGGTATTCGACTTTCCCGATATGTGAAAACGCGCTCCTAAAACCACA
Organism: Pseudomonadota bacterium; assembly: GCA_030610915.1. The sequence goes on from JAUWQS010000213.1 coordinate 800, forward strand.
TCCGTCTCAACGGGGATCAGTACATCCCTGATGGCAGATCCCGGCACAGGTGTTCTATCAGATTCAGGACGGGGGTTAAATAGAGACTTTGTAGCCTCAAGCCTGTCCAACGGCGAATAATCAATTTTAGAAATATCAATCATCAAGTTGCCTCCTTATTTACCTGGATGGTCCGATTCATATCATAACTACGGCGCCATGTCTATGGTGTCGAATTTATCTTGATATATTTTTAATTAAGTTATAGATAACACCGATTAGTATCCCGTGAAAGAAAGTTATGGAGAACGTCGTGACTCATGAAGATGCAGGACATTACGCTGCAAAACATCCTCCTGAGAAAAAACTCAATCAGGAAATTGCCGATGCTGTGAACCTGAAGGCCGTAAACGGCAAGATATCCTGCGCCTCCGCCCACAAAATCGCAGGTAGTTTAAAGGTGCTGCCGGCTGAGGTAGGCATTACCATCGACCTTTTAGAGATGCGCATAAACAGATGTCAGATGGGACTGTACGGCTACACTCCCGAGAAAATGATTGTCAAACCGGCTGAGAAGGTGTCTCCTGAATTAAAAAAGGCCATACCTGAAGCGCTGGTTGACAACCGCCTGCCCTGTGCGGCAGCCTGGGAGATAGCCGGGAAATTTGGTATTTCGAAGATGAAAGTCTCCTCAGCATGTGAAACGTTGAAGATAAGGATATCCGCCTGCCAGTTGGGAGCTTTCTGATTTTGAGGATAGAGGGTCACATCTCAAATAATAAATGTTTAGTATTTAGACCAAAAAATCCTTAGGCCGAATAATTAGTATTTGAGATGTGACCCCTATTCTCCTATTCTCCTTCTTCCTTCTAAGACCCCCACATTACCGGATTATCGTTAAGATGATCAGTGACCGCTCTCCCGATGAGGTCCATTTCTGCAAAATCTTTGGCAGACAGGGAGACATTGGCTGCTTTGGCATTCTGCACAGCCTGTTCGGAATTGCGAGCCCCGGCGATTGCGCATGTTCCCGGATGAGCAATAACCCAGGCAAGGGCCAATTGCCCAAGGCTTATCCCGTTCTTTTCAGCGATGGGACGCAATTTTATCAGCGCCTGCTGCACCCGCCGGTAATTTTCCGGGTTAAACAACCTATTGTTAGATCGGTGATCCCCATCGGCAAACTTATGGCCGGGGCCGAATTTGCCCGTCAGCAATCCCTGGGCCAGCGGTGAGTAAGCAAGAATGGTGATGTTGTTCTCGACACAGTAAGACATTGTCTCTTTCTCCACATGTCTCCAGAAAAGGGAGTATGGCGGCTGCAGGCTGTCGATGCGGGCATACCGTGTTGCTTCCTCAAGCCGGACCAGGGAAAAATTGGAGACGCCGATAGCACGGATCTTGCCCTGCTGCCTCAGGTCATTCATGGCGCGCATGGTTTCCTCAATAGGCACAACCTCAGTGCCAAATGAACCGGAGGGCCAGTGGATCTGGTAAAGGTCGATATGATTGGCCCTGAGGTTTTTAAGGGAGTGATTGCACGCCTCAATAACCTGATCATATTTAAGGTGGCCAGGGAACACCTTGGTGGCGTAAATTACCTGTTGTCTCACATCTGCCAGTGATTCCCCAAGGATACGCTCGGAATGTCCATCCCCGTAAAAAGCAGCGGTATCGAACGCTGTAGTTCCGTTATCAAAAGCAGCCCTCATGGCTTTGGAGGTTTCAACATCATCAATATCCGCCCACATACTTTTTCCTGCCTGCCAGGTTCCCATGATAATCGGCGTTATCTCTATACTCGACTTTCCGAGTGGTCTAAGCTCCATAATTTCCTCCTGTTATACGACTTATCTATCTACTTCCTCAACTATGGCGGCAACAAACCTTGCCGCATTTTGTGATGCGATTTTTAGATTTACCTTCAGATTTTGATCTATATTTTCATCAATATCGCTGATGCTCCGGATAATGAGGCCGGCAACTCCCAATTGCCGGCATACCTGGGCCACCGCCGCGCCCTCCATATCGATGGCGTCGGCCTTAAAATCCTCCCGCAATTCCGTTCTTTTTGATTGTGCCATCACAACAACATCGCCGGTTGCAATCACACCTTTTATAATATTCGGGGTTCGATCAATGCCGTCCGTCTTGATTGCAGGCAACTCGACACGACAGGCTGCCATTTCAGCCAACTCTAAAAGTTTGGTGTCCGCCGGGATGAAAAGAGGATTCTTCTCGCTGTTCACGGGACTCCATGTTTGCCATATCTGAAATCCATCTAAGGTCAATATGCCATAGTCGTGCTGAACAGTTTTTTCGGCAATCACGATATCGCCTGGAAGCAGACTCGGGTTTATTCCACCTCCAGCGCCCATACAGATTACTTCATGTGGCTTGAAATGTTCTATGAGTAATGTTGCGGCCATTGCGGCGTTTACTTTTCCTACTCCGCTCTGCACCACAACACACGGTTTGTCACCCATCACCCCCGTCACAAATCTCAATCCTTGAATAATATGTTCTTTTCTGTTTGTCAGCCTTTCTTCAACAGCCTCTGCTTCAACACGCAGAGCCGCAAGGATTGCTGCTACCGGTTCATTGTGGTTCATTTGTATATCGTATTGTTGAAAATATCATCATCTTGGGTCGTTGGCGCCACGTGAAGGATGTGCAAGAGCAACGGGATAGGATATCCCTATGCATAAGTAGCACACATTTGTCAAGCAAAAATTCTTTGTTTATAGTTGTGGCTTAGTAGAGAAGCCGTGCGCTTACGGCAAAAATGATGCTATTAGAAGTTGAAAAATCGCAAAAATATCCTGCGTTAAAAAGAACGAGATTAGACCAAACAACTGCTCGAGTTAAAACAGGTCATCAATACCGTAATGATCCTCAAAGATAAGCTCAAACATATATGGTCATACAAATCACTCACCTGGGCCGGCAAAGCGCTGGATAACCGGCGTGCATTGGCCCGATTCTTATCCATAACAGTACGAAGCCGTCATATTTCAAAACCGCCTCTTTCAAGAGCGGCTCTTGCTATAATAACCCTTTGAACATCGAGGCTTCCCATAACAGTCTGGGCGCTGATAGCGGTACGAAAAAGATCGGATATATCAAATTCTTCGGTAAGTCCGTAAGCCCCATGAATCTCCATGGCATCTGATGCGATCTTCTTTATATTCTCACCAACCATCAATTTTAAAACCGCCGATTTGGCAAATATATCCTCTCCCCGATCCATCGTCGCACAGGTCTGATAGAGATAAGAATTCATGGCCGCCAGCATGGTGGCCATCTCTGCAAGTTTCACCTGGATCATCTGAAACTTGTGACCGATCGGTTTTCCCCTGTGGGTTTTTGTATTCGCATACTGAATTGACAGATCGACGGCCCTCTCCGCT
>JAUWQS010000086.1 GCA_030610915.1 Pseudomonadota bacterium
CGCTCAGATTTAGGTTAGATTTAGGCGATACGATTGAGCAAAAGCAGAGGAATAGTTGTGCTATTTCGAGGATTTTGCGATTGAGGATCGGCTAAAGATGGCCTGAAGATGAGATGCATAAATGTGATACTTATTTCCTGATAGACCCTAAGCTGCGAGCTTTTAGCGTGGGTGGCTCATATTGGCGAAATGCCGAACCGAAGGTGAATTGTCTGCCATCCAGGAGTTTACATTGAGAAATGGTCTTATAAAAGAGCATGTCGGAATTTAAGGCAGGAGACATAGAATGGCAGAGCTAACAGAAAAGATATTGACAGGTGATATAGCCTCGGCCGCGCAGTTGATAACCCTGATTGAGAATAACAGGGAGGATGCAGCCGGCATTGTAAGGGCGATTTTCCCTCACACGGGTAAGGCATATCTTGTAGGTGTCACCGGTTCTCCCGGGGCGGGGAAAAGCACCCTGATTGCTGAGATGATTCGTGTCTTCAGGGATAGAGGGCAAACAGTAGGGGTTATAGCTGTTGATGCCACCAGCCCCTTTAGCGGTGGCGCTGTGCTTGGTGACCGGATCAGGATGCAGAAATATGAAGACGAAGGTGTCTTTGTCCGCAGCATGGCCACCAGAGGGAATCTGGGCGGATTGTCAAAGGCGACCAGGGATGCGTCCTACGTTATGGATGCTATGGGCATGAATATAATAATTGTGGAGACGGTTGGCGTGGGACAGGTTGAACTGGAGATCGCCAGGATGGCGTATTCCACTGTGGTGGTGTTGGCTCCCGGAATGGGGGACAGTGTTCAGGCAATGAAGGCAGGGATTATGGAAATAGGGGATATTTTTGTGGTAAACAAGGCTGACCGTGAGGGAGCTGACGATACTCTGAGGGATATAAGGGGTATGTTGAGCTACGGATCGGATGGAGAGAATTGGCGGCCGGAAATTTATAAAGCAACGGCAACAAAAGGTGAGGGGATTACTGAACTGGTGGATGGACTGGAGAGGCATAGAAAATATTTGAATGAAACTAATTTAATACGCAAGAAAATATACGATAAAGAGCAACTGCTCAATCTGATCAAAGAAAGAGTGGAGAAACGGATATTTGATAACAGAGGTGGAGAGGAATACTTTGAAGAATACGTAGAGAGGATTGTTATGAGAGAAATTGATCCCTATACCGCTTCAGATATCATTTTAGAAAAGATGGGTTTGTCTACCCAGGTTCACGGTTCCACGGTTCACGGTTCAACAGTTGAAGGAAGGAGCTGATTTGATTGGGACTCTTTTAACCGTGAACCGTGAAAAAGAATTGTGGCTGCTCAGGTTGTCCGGTTCACTGTTGATAGCTTTTAACCGTTGAACCCTGAACATGTGAAACTGGGTAGTTACATTCCGATTTTTTAAAATTTTTTTGGTTTCGGCTTGTCCGGGTTATGTATCTCTTGTCCCCCTCCCTTAAAAGGTGAGATTGGTTCCTCCCTTCGCAGGTCGGGGGGGGGGGCAGGGGAATTTTATAAAAAGGAGGATGTGAAGATGTCGTATAGCAAAGAGGAGCTGGATAAAATAAGGGAGGCGAAAAAGAAATGGGAAGAGGGTCCCCTTAAAAAAACTTTGGGACGTTTAGATTTAGAGGAGAGCACTACCGGGTTTTATACCCCTTTGGACATTGAGAATTTTGATTTTCTAAGGGATGTCGGTTTTCCTGGCGTTCCTCCTTATGTCGCAGGAAAGTATCCTGTTGCAGCCGCTACAACCGCCTGGGGTAAAGGAAGCGCTTCAGGCGCTGGTGCGAAACTCAAACGCGCAGGCCGATACTCCGGGTTTGGCACCCCCGAGGATACCAGAGATTATTATATTGACGCGCGTGAGAAGGGCTTTAGGGTTGGCGGACCGAATCTGGCCTGCGACCTGCCGACTCAGACCGGCGTGGATTCTGATGATGAATTTTCAGAAGGCGAGGTCGGCAAGGTGGGGGTGGCTATCGATTCTCTGCGAGACTTCGAGATTATCTACGAAGGCTTCACTGGTGATATGGACCTCGATAAGATATCCTCGAATTGGACAGTAAACGGCACCGCCAATTTCTTTATCGCGATGTATGTGGCTTTGGCAGAGCAGCGTGGCATTTCTCTTGACAAACTACGCGGCACGCCACAGAATGATATACTTAAAGAATATGTTGCCAGGGGAACACAGATATTCCCGGTCAAGCCATCCATGCGGATGCAGAGAGATACCATTACATACTGTACGGAAAATATGCCCAACTTTAATATCATGAGCATTTCCGGCTATCACATGCGCGAATTTGGATCCAGCAGGGTACAATCCCCTGCCTTTACCATTGCTAATGCAATAGCGTATTACCAGTTGGGCATAGATGCAGGACTCGATGTTGATCAATTTGCTCACCGTATGTCGTGGCTTAGCTTTGGCGGCGGCATGGAGGTGCTGAAAGAAGTTGCTGTGCGTAGAGCTGCCAGACGTGTATGGGCAAGCGTTGCGCGTGACAGGCTTAAATCAAAGAACCCCCGAAATTGGGTTATACGAGAGATTGGAAGCGTTTTGTGCGGTTACTGGACAGCCACCAAACAGAGGCCATTAAATAATCTCATCCGCGCCACTCTGGGCGGCGCCTTTAGCGCAATGATCGGAGATGCGCCTGTATGTCCTCCTGCCTATGACGAGCCTCTTGGCCTGGGTCACTCTCTGGAAGCACAGCAGTTGGAGGAAGACGCCGCGAGAATCGTCGCGGAAGAGGCCAGGCTCTGTGACGTCTTTGATCCGTTTGCCGGTTCATACTATATTGAATCTCTGACGAGCCAGTATGAAGAAGAGATATGGAAGATTATAAAAGAGGTCGATAAGAGAGGCGGGGCAATAGAGGTGATTGAGAGTGGCTGGATGAAGAACGAGATAATGCGGAGTTCCGACGAGTGGAGGAGAGGAATGGATGATGGAACCAATGTGCAGGTGGGCGTGAACAAATATACCGGATCTGACGAAATAGAAGTTACCCCTCCACGGACGGTACAGTATGACCCCACCAGACGTGAGACCGTCGAGGAAAGAAAGATAGAAGGCCTGAAAGAGTTGAAGAAAAATCGAGATAATGAAAAAGTGACGGCCTGTTTGAAGAGGATAAGGGATGCTGCCGAGGATGAGAATGTAAATCTGATACCTCTATTTGTTGAAGCGGTTAAAGAATATGCTACCATGGGCGAGGTATATGGTGAGTTGAAGGAGGTCTTCGGAGAAGCGCTGTAGGATTTTGAGTCCTGGCTTTTCTGTAAGATGTTTGTTATAAGGGCTGAAGGTAGAAGGTAGAACAACCGTAATAGTTCAATAAATAGGGGAAGGCGTATGGCAGAAGCATGTAGCGGAAGGCTTCAGCCTTCCATGTGCTTCAGTCATACTGTGTTACGTGAATATGGAGACCTGAAGGTCTCCGCTACAGGGGCTGTGCAAAGCTCAAAGGCGGGTGGGTGGCATGGACAAACTCGTTTGTCCGTGCATAACTACTCAGGCTGAAAGCTGAAAGGCTTTTGTTGGGTTTCGCACCTCAACCCAACCTATTACTAAATTCTCTTGCCATTTTGGCATGAATTTCACAATTAACAGAAATTTACAAACTCAATACGATGCATAATTTGGTGTTATAAAATCCCCCTAAATCCCCCTTTACAAAGGGGAACTTCATTGGATCCTCCCCTTTGTAAAGGGGGGACAGGGGGATTTTTTCAGTTTGTAAATTTCTGATTAAGGAACTAATAGCCTTCAGCCTTCAGCCTAAACAACCTAATCTATGGGAGCATGTTAAAAATGGCAGAAGAAAAGAAAATCAGGGTATTGATGGCAAAGGTGGGAATGGACGGACATGATAAAGGTGTCGTACTTGTCACCAGCGCCCTGCGGGATGCAGGGATGGAGGTTATATATACCGGATTGCGCAGAAAGGCCCAACAGGTGATTAATACCGCCATACAGGAGGATGTCGATGTAATCGGGCTCAGTATTTTGTCAGGGGCGCATTTAACAGTCGCTTCAAAGATCATCGATCAAATGAAGGAGCATGGGATTGGCAATAAACCCTTTATAATTGGAGGGGTAATTCCTGACGAAGATATTCCTAAATTAAAAGAGATGGGAGTAGCTGAAGTCTTCACCCAGAGTTCCTCTTACGAAGAAATGATAGAGTTTATCAAGAATGCAGCCCAAAAGGCATAAAACCTCTTTCTCCACAGTTAAAGCTTTTGCATAAAGACGGGATTTTACTGGTTCCTTGGCTGCCTGGATATGTGTATTGAAACGTCCGTCGAATGAAGACTTCCATCCCGACATATCTATTGCCTGAACGAAAACCCCGTTCGGGCACTATTTACCTGAACAAACCCGTATCCTCAACGCATTGAGATTTATAAATCCGGTGGCATCGTGCTGATCGTAGACCTTATCCTTCTCAAAGGTGGCTATGTCCTCTCTGTACAAGGATTGAGGCGATTTTCTGCCTGCCACGATACAATTGCCTTTATATAATTTAAGACGGGCTGTTCCGCCGACGTTTTCCTGGGTCTCATCAACCATCTTCTGCATTACCTTCATCTCAGGCGAATACCAGAAACCGTTGTAGACTAATTGCGCATACTTGGGAATAAGTGAATCCCTGATAAGCATAACCTCTCTGTCCATGGTAATTGATTCCACTGCGCGATGAGCGGTCCACAGAACGGTGCCCCCCGGAGTTTCATAGATTCCTCTTGATTTCATCCCCACGAAACGGTTTTCAACCATATCCACCCTGCCGATGCCATTGGCGCCCGCCAATCTGTTTAAATGGTCGAGGAGTTCCGCCGGCCTCATCTTCACACCGTCAACGGCAACCGGATTTCCCTTCTCAAAATCTATCTCTACGTATGTTGGAACGTCAGGGGCCGCCTCCGGAGATGTAGTCATGACAAATATATCACCGGCAGGCTCGACCCATGGATCTTCCAGAATCCCTCCCTCATGAGAGATATGCAGAAGGTTTCTGTCTTCGCTGTACGGTTTTTTCTTTGTAACTCCAATTGGGATATTATGTTTGCCGGCATAATCAATCATCGATTCCCTCGAATCTAAACTCCAGTTATCATCCCTCCATGCAGCTATAATCTTTATGTCCGGATTAATGGCCATGTATGTCAGTTCAAATCTTACCTGATCGTTACCCTTGCCCGTAGCTCCGTGGCATACTGCATCCGCCCCCTCTTTTTCAGCAATCTCGATCTGCCTCTTTGCTATGAGGGGTCTTGCCAGTGAGGTCCCCAACAGGTATGAGCCTTCATATATTGCATTGGCCCGGAGAGCCGGGAATACGAAATCTCTCACAAACTCTTCCTGCATATCCTCGATATATACACTGGCAGCCCCCGTGCCGAGAGCCTTTTCTTCAAGACCATCAAGCTCTTCCTTCTGGCCGACATCGGCTGCAAAGGCAATCACTTCACAGTTGTAGGTTTCAATCAGCCACCTTAAAATGACCGAAGTGTCCAGTCCCCCTGAATAGGCCAGAACAACCTTCTTATAATCTTTCATCAGGAAATTTCCTCCTCAAGATTGACAGTTTTGTGAAAAAACTTTCATGCCCGGTGGGGCGCCCACAGCCTGAGTATACTGTAATCGGCCATAATTTGAGATTTTTCTGTCGTATTTTTTCACCATAAAGTACACGAAAAAAACTACCCCTTTAACTCCGACCTTCATGCCCTTTAATGAATCCGAGTAGCGGAGCCCTTTAGGTCTCCATTTTCTTTTAATGGAATGCTAAAGCCTTTCGCTGCGTGCGACGTGCCGCTACATGGAAGGCTAAAGCCTTCCGCTACATATACTGTGCAATTTTGACCGGCTCAAAACGCGTAATCTGTGGCCGTGTTGAGTATAGTTCCGCACGGACAAACGAGTTTGTCCATGCCACCCGCCCGGTTTGAGCTTTCAGCTCTTCCCGCTTTTCCTAACAGTCTTCAGCCTTCAGTCTATCCACCTAAGCAGTTACAGCTTTCTTCTCAAAGACTGGGCTGCAATCTGAATGGGATCCCATGCACCACCAAAAGGCGGAGAATATGCCAGGTCCATGTAACCGATCTCGTCAATGTCCATACCCGACCATAGACAGGCAGATAGAGTATTTATCCTGCTTACCGCTCCGCCATGGCCGACAGCCTGGGCGCCTAAAAGTTTTCCGGAATACTTATCCGCAATAAGCATCAGCACAAGCTTCTGCCCCCTGTTCATGGATCGGGCGACAGGAGACCCCGATGTAATCGTACTCACGGGATGATAACCATGCCTAACGGCTTCTCTTTCATCAATACCTGTAGCAGCAACCTCAAGGCCGAATATCTTGAGAGACCGAGCGCCGACAATGCCCGGAAACGTCATCGGATGGTTCCCGATATTACGACCGGCGACGCGTCCCTGTTTGTTGGCAACATCTCCCATAGGAATATATACCCAATCTCTGCTTACACGATGAAATACTTCACAACAGTCACCGACGGCGTAAACCTCTTTACGGGAAGTTTGTTGCGAGAAATTCACCTTAATGGCGCCCGATTCCCCCAATTGAAGACCGATTTCTTCAGCCAGTTTTATGTTCGGTCTCACACCGAGAGTACATAAAATAAGATCTGCTTCCATCTCTCCATCATTAGTAATTAAACGAAGTGGTGATTCAGCGCCGCCTTTTTCAATGGCCACCGGTGTCCTGTGTGGAATAAAGCAAACCTGATTATCATTGATTTCTTCAAGAATCATCTTCGAAAACTCAGGGTCCCATTTTTTGACGGGCAGCGCACCTCTGTA
>JAUWQS010000083.1 GCA_030610915.1 Pseudomonadota bacterium
TTACCACCTCTCCTTCTTCCACGTTTTTTTTCATCAAAGGATCATCTTTTACCTCCTCTGAAAGCCCCTCATGATTCAATATTATGTTATCTTCGTTAACCATTAACTCATTCCCTCCTGATATTTTCTAAAAAACCCTCCAACACTTCGCTCAACTAACACAGTGATAATAAAATATCAAGTTAATTGGTGTCCATCTGGAAATGAGGATTTTGGTTCAAGATCAAGGCATGCGAAAAAAAAGACCAAATTTCCAATTTCTAATTTCAATATTCCCGTTTGATAATCCTCATCATCCTCTCAACGACATCCATTATGCCCATATCCGTAGAATCAATTATAATAGAATCGTCAGCCGGCTTAAGGGGAGCCATTCTCCTTTCACTATCCTGCCTGTCTCTCACCATTAAATCTTTCTTAACCTCCCCAAAATCGATATCTTCTCTCCTTTCCATCAGTTCGGCGAATCTTCTCCTGCTCCGCTCATCAAGATTTGCATCTAAGAAAAACTTGAAATCGGCGTCGGGAAATACCACCGTCCCCATATCTCTACCCTCGGCAACGATACCACCGTCTTTTCCTGTTTCCCTCTGCAAAGAGAGCAGAAACTTTCTGACAACGGGGACACCTGAAACTCTTGAAGCAAGCATCCCTGTTTTCTGAGTTCTGATCTTTTGAGTAACATCCTCATCATCCACAATGATCTTAAAATTGCCATCCACAATTTTCAGGGAAACTTCAATTTTCTCACACAGACCTGAAAGTTGCTTTTCATCATCGGCGGATATTCCAGCCTCCGCCACCTTCAAGGCAAAGGCCCTGTAAATGGCGCCTGTATCTAAATAGAGATAAGAGAGTCTCCCCGCAAGAATCTTACTTACCGTGCTCTTTCCCGCGCCGGCGGGACCATCGATAGTTATTACCAATCGTTTTTTATTTTTCATCATCCTGCGTGGACTGTACTAAATAATATCGATGTATCCGTAAAAAACCGGTTTTGCCCACTCAAAGAACATTTCGGGTATACCGGCAAACTCGCGCTGCAGACAGGAACACGGAGAAAAGGTATCAGCTCAATAAATAGGGGATTACATTTTTAAAGTGTTGGTCTCGATCCACGGTAAGCGTTTACTGAATATTGAAATTAGAAAATAGAAATTGGAAATTCGACCTTCATGCTTTTGTACGACTCGACTGAGCTCACGCCGAAGTCTGTCAACTCGTAAATTCGTTTCATCTCTCCCAAATTTCTAATTTCCAATTTCAAGCCGTGAATGGCTAAGATTCACAATCACTTTTACATACCGGAGTTTGCCCCTATTTATTGAGCTGATACCAAACTGTTTTGCATGGAAGTTTGTAGGGTGGATTAAGCGTAGCGAATCCACCGAAAACTCTGATCGCTCAGGTGGATTCGTCTCTTACGCTCCTTAATCCACCCTACGAACTGGATGCGACCAACCGTTGAACCGTTGTGAACCGTGAACCTGACAACCTGAGTGGTTAAAGGAAAAGCGACTTTCTTTTCAACCTGTTTTATATTTGACAGTCTCGTAAAAAGTCGGAAAAATACTCTTTTGTCATTCTGAGCGATAGCGAAGAATCTGATATCATTGAGATTCTTCGTCGCTTCGCTCCTCAGAATGACAGGGACGAAGGGCTCCTCAGAATGACACTGCGTGGACTTTTTACGATTTCATCATATTTTACACTACCAAAGAACTGCGTGGATAAACATAATCTTAAGGACATGAACCTAAAAGAGATCGAGGGATTCATATCAGATCTCGGAAAGGAGAAATACAGGGCAAAGCAAGTCATGAAATGGATGTATCAATCCGGCGCTACATCCTTTGATGAGATGACGGATATTTCAAAAGATTTCAGAACCAGATTAAACGCCCTTGCAAAGATAAGCAGCCTTGAAATTGCAAAAATCCAGACATCTCGAGACGGCACCCAAAAAGCGCTCTTTAAACTAAATGATGGCAATTTTATCGAAAGCGTTCTTATCCCGGGAAAGAATCATTGGACATTGTGTGTATCCACACAGGTTGGATGCAAAATGGGGTGCAGGTTTTGTTTCACCGGCAAATGTGATTTCAAGAGAGATCTTCTACCTTCCGAAATAACTGATCAGATTACCATGCTCCGCTTCAACACACCTTATGGGAAGGATATCAAGAACATCGTCATAATGGGAATGGGAGAGCCTCTGGAAAATTACGATAATACACTAAAGGCTATAAAGATCATCACCGCCGACTGTGGCCTGGCCATCTCGAATAGAAGGATTACCTTGTCTACCTGCGGGATTGTGCCCATGATTCGCGCCTTAGGAGAGGATGCATCTGTCAATCTTGCCGTATCCTTGAACGCCCCGGATAATGAAACGAGAAATTTTCTTATGCCGATCAACAAAAAATATCCCCTTGAGGCCCTTATCGATGCCTGTCTGAAATATCCAATGCCACGGCGCAGAAGAATCACCTTTGAATATGTTTTGATTGAAGGGGTAAACGCCTCTCTAAAAGATGCCGGAAGTTTGGCCAGACTGCTTCGGGGGCTGCGTTGCAAGCTCAACCTTATTCCCTTCAATGAGTACCCCGAATCAGAGTTCAGAGCGCCTGCACAGACAGATATTGAAGCCTTTCGCGACGTTCTTGTTAAGCATAACTACACCGCCGTCATCCGCGCCAGCAGAGGTGGAGACATTCTCGCCGCCTGCGGACAGCTGAGCGACAGGGAAAACAAAACCGGAGGGGATAATGTGTAAAAAGAAAAGGTAACCGTTCACGGTTTACAGTTATCGGTTCACGGTTGGGAAAAACTGTGAACTGTGAACTGTGAACCGACAACCGTGAACGGTTACAAGAAAAGATCGGATATACTCTACACCGCCACAGTCAGGGCTGAAGGAATATTATTTGGCTCTTCCGCAGAATCTGTGGGTAACGTTTGGTTCTGGTAAATCGCTAAGCTCTTGATATAAAGCAACTTCAAGCAAATCGAAGCTGCGAAAACCGTATGATTTTCTGGTAGTGAGTTGGTAATCTTCAAAATTTGTAGCCTTTTTCTTTAACTGAGTTACCCACAGTCACGCCCGCCCGCTTATATCAAGAGCCGCGGGCGTGGTTGTGGATAACTCAGTATTACGCATTTATCTCAGGATCCTAAAAATCACCCACAGATTCTGCGGAAGAGCCTTATTTATCAGTACGGGCGAAAAATCTTTCGCCCCTGCCTTCTACATTCAGCCGTATCAGCTCAACAAATCAGGGTAGGGGAGGTTTTAACCTCCCAATATGGTAACTACACAGGTTCAAGGGTTCACGGTTCACGGTTTCCGAGCGATGGAAATTGAACATTGTAGGGTGGGGTTTTATACCCCACCGGCGGTGGCATATAAAACGCCACCCTACACGCCCACATCGGGGGATTAAAACCTCCTCTACCCTAATCCGAACAAGCCGGAAACAAGAAAGGGTTCAAGGTATCAGCTCAATAAATTAGGGTAGGGGAGGTTTTAACTTCCCAATGTGGGCGACTAAAGTCGCCCCTACCCCTATTTATTGAGCTATTACGGTTCAAGGTTGATTGTTTTTTAACCCGTGAACCTGACAACCTGGTAATTACGTTTCTTTTCAAAAAGCTAAGCTGTTACGACAATCTTAAAAATTTCTCTTGCTTTCTCATTTTCCGCAGTCTTAAGCAATTCGAACAGGGCCATCTCCGTGCTTGTCAGGCTTGCGCCACTGTTCTTCATCTTCTTTAGAGCGATATCTCTGTTTCTTACTGTTCTCGAAGATACGGCGTCTGCGACAATCTGAACTTCATAGCCTTCAATATCCAGCATGTCCATTGCCGTCAGGTAAACGCAAACATGCGCTTCAATTCCAGCAAGCAGTATCTGCTTCCGGTTCAGCGTTCCAAGCTCCCGCATAAAGCGCTCACTGCCACAGCAACTGAAACTGGTCTTGCTTATATGCTGAATATCAGAAACGAGATTGTCGATCTCAGGTATCGTCTGACCAAGTTTTTCGGGGATCTGTTCCGTTACGATAATGGGTACTCCCAGGACCCTGGATCCCTTGATTATCTTTTTGGCGTTTTCGAAAAGCCTGTCTTTTTCATACATCGATTGGGCGAGACTGCCCTGGATATCGATAACAATTAAAACGGTATTTCCCGGAGTAAGCATATAGACAGTAAGCCTTTTTAAGGGGAGTAAAAAAACAGGATATTCCCAGGCACCTACAAATTCGGAACAGCAAACTGGATTACATTGGTCAAAATCGGCTGGTTATAAAGACCGATGAAAATAATCCCGGCAGCCACTATCATGGTAGGAACCAACATACTTAAGGGCGCTTCTTCAATAACTGACGTCTCATCTCCATGCACATGAATCTCATGACCTTCATGGAAGACATATCCGATTTCAAAAATCCTGAAAAAGAGTATAACATTAACCAGACTGGATACCAGCAGGGCTACAACAAAGGTCCAGCTACCGGCAATCACGGCGCCCTGAATGAGGTACCACTTGCTGAAGAAGCCACAGGTAGGCGGCACACCGATCATAGAAAGGGCTGCGACAACAAAGGCAGCCATAGTAAAAGGCATCTTCCTGAAGAGAGCCTTGAAATCGGAGATATTGTGACTTTTCATGCGGTAGCACACGATACCGGCTACAGCGAATACCCCGAGGGTCATGACGGCATCATTTATGATGTGGAGAATAGCGCCCTTCACAGCTACCGAATTGGCGAGGCCAACTCCACCCACCATGTAGCCAACCTCGGCTACGATTATGTAACACAACATCCTCTTGAAGTCTGTCTGGGCAAGCGCCATAACAGCGCCGGCAAAAATAGCCGCAATGCCGGCCCAGACCATTATATCCGCTGCATGAGTTTTAAGCACTGAAAAATCGGGACTGAAGACGGTAAACAATATCCTTATCATGACGTAGATTGAGACCTTGGTCATAAGTGGCGCTAATAAGGCGCTGGATGTTGACGGCGCCCGTGTATACGCATCCGGAAGCCACACATGCAAGGGGAAGAGCGCCATCTTTATGGCTACGCCAACCAGAAAGAAGGCAAAGGCAACCAGAACTACCTTGGAACCATAAAGGCCGGGTAAGAGCTGAGCCAGGTCAGCCATGTTAAGCGAACCGGTTACCATATAGAGATAGCCCACTCCAAGCAGATAAAACGAGGCGCCGACGGTTCCCATGATCAAATACCTGAAACTGGCCAGAGGAGCGCCTTCCTCTCCTATAGCTATCAGGGCATACCCCGTCAGCGACGCTATCTCTAAGAATACAAAGAGATTGAACAGGTCCCCTGTAACTACGATGCCTAAAAAACCGGTGACCTGCAGAAGAAAGACAGTATAGAAATAGATGGTCTTGTCCGGTATCTCCTGTTCAATACTCATCCTGGAATAGATTGCCACAAGCAGCGCAATTACAGAAACCAATACAGGCATGGGGGCATTCAGATAATCAATCACATATTCTATACCCCACGGTGGCAGCCAGCCCCCTAAATGGTAGTGAACAATTCCCGTCTTGATTACTGTATTTAAGGTAATAACGGAGAAAAACGCTGAGAGAATAAGGGCCAGAATTACCCAAGGGTAACATAGGTCTTTTTTCCACCACCCGATAAGCGGTGTGACAAAAGCAAACATCAAGGGAATAACAATAGTGAGAATAGGTGCCTGATCTATCATTTCATCGCCTTTAGTATCTCGTCTTCTTCAAGAGTATTATATTTTCTGTAAATCATTATGGCTATGGCAAGGGCAACTCCAAGCGTTGCAATACTAACAACGATAGCTGTAAGCATAAGCACATGCGGCAGTGGATTTATATAAGCAGAGACCTGAATGGCATGCTCTGCATGTCCATGGGCATGTTCTAAGATCGGCAAAGTGCCCCCTTTTTTGCAGCCGATAGAAACATAAAAGAGAATGGTTGCCGTCTGAAAGATGTTCATGCCTATAATCTTTTTTATCAGATTTCTCTTGCCGATCATGGCATAAAAACCGATCATCATCAGGACTATATATATCCAGTAATTGTACTTGCTGGCAATAAAATCAATCATGATTATTACGCCTTCTTCTCAACATTAAGATACATGCCATCCCTGCGGAGAAAATTACCGTTGTCTCTCCAAGTGTATCATAACCCCTGTAATCAGCCAGAACAGCGGTTACCATATTGGGTGTGGCCGTTTCCTCCATTGATTGCATGATATACTGAGGAGAAACGTGCCTGCTCGCCGGCGAATCCGGGTCACCCCAATCGGGCATATCCACAGTTCCATAGATAAGAATAGCCCCGGTAATTACCACAACAATCAGGTTTAATATCTTCAATCCTTTGTCCTCCGTGTTGTTTTCATTACTGCAGCAATGCAAAGAACTGTTCCGATACCGGCGCTGACGGATGCCTCAGTGAAGGCAACGTCGACGGCGCCCATCTCTGCCCACATCAAACACATGAAGAAGCTGTATGCCCCGAGAATCATAACAGCGCTTAAGAGATCCTTCACTGTAATTGCAGCGACAGCGCATATTACTAAAAAAATAGGGATAATAAGATCAAACGATAAAATCATTTTTTATCTTTTCCTTTCATCCATGGTTTAACATCACTCCTTAGCGCCGCTTTAGAGATTGCATGGGTGGCGGTAGGCTGGGCCAGGGCCATAAATACCGCGATAAAAATTATCTTCAGAGCGGTCAGGGAAACGCCCTCATAGACAGCAAGGCCAATAAGGCACAGGAGAACCGCCAGTGTATCCCCTTTGCCGGTTGCGTGAAGCCTTGTGAAAAAATCGGGAAAGCGCAGCAACCCGACGGTTGCCGTGAAAAAGAAAAAGATGCCGCCCAACATAAATATTACCGACAATACAATTGCTCCACTTATCATGATTGTTTCTCCATCTCCAGGAACTTGGCAGCAGCAAGGGTGCCTATGAAATTGAGCAGGGCATAGACCATACTGATATCTACAAACATCTCCACCCTTCTGCATAAAACTCCCATAATGAGCAGAATAATCAGTGTCTTAGTGCCAATGGCCGAAATGGCGGCTATTCTG
>JAUWQS010000292.1 GCA_030610915.1 Pseudomonadota bacterium
TTTCTCCTGCATGCAGGATTATCCTTAAAGCACAACTATACATTTTTCGTGGCTCAATACACAGCCTGTATCCTTGATTCCTCTGGCCTCGGACTCACGTTATCCCGTTACCGGGCTTACCCTCAGAGTTCACTACCAGCCTGCCGGCTAAGCTTTAACTGGGTGGGACTTGAATCTTTCGACTCGCACCCACTGGATAACATCAACCCTTTTCATCCCGCATTAACGGAATCCCCAAGATTTCGGTCTTACCTTGGCATGAGCAGTGACTGGTTAGCCTTTTTCCTTTTCATGCTTTTTCCGGTTAGCTCTTTTTTGGGCATGTTTGTAAACTTCGTTCTTGTTTCTCTTGCCAACAGCAATAACAAGTATACATATTTCGTCATCAATGACTTCATAGACGAGACGATACCCACTTGCCTTTAATTTGACTTTATAATGATTTTCAAAACCGCGGAGTTGGCTGCCGTGTACATGAGGACTTTTGAGGCGCTCTTTTAATTTTTTTTTAAGCTGAGTTTGAATGGTGTTATCAAGCTTTTTCCATTCCTTAAGAGCCGTTGGGAGAAATTTCAGTTTATAATTCATCTATATCCACTTCTATGGCTGAAATTTTCTCGTTTTGTCTTTCTTTTACTATAATTCCAAGCTGATAATCTTCGATACTCTCTAATAACTCTTCATATGTTTCTGCAGGGATAAGGTACGCAGTCGGCTTATTATGGTTGAGGATAGCAATGGGTTCACCATCGGATTGGTCGATGAGTGCACTAGGGTTTCTTTTTAATTCCGATATGCTCGCGGAGCAGTTTGCTAAGACAGTTTTCATTTTGGCCACCATAAAATAGATTTAATTTTAAGTCTAAAATATGGTTGTAATTTAGAACTAAATTGTGGGTTCGTCAATGGTTTTTTTGAGGATCTATGCAACCCATCTGTTAGAGGCCGTGGTCAATATCCGTCGTATCCGGCAATACAGCCCTGAATATATAAGCCGTTTCGGTGAGGGTATGCCCGTATCAGCTCAATAAACAGGGGATTACATCTTTGAAATGTTGGTCTCAATCCACGGTAAGCGTTTACTGAAATTAGAAATTAGAAATTAGAAATTTGGCCTCTGACCACTGACCACTCATCGCCCCCCCCCATTTCTAATTTCCAATTTCAAGTCTCAAGCCGTAAAGGGCTATGATCCACAATCACTCTTACATACTTGGATTTGCCCCTATTTATTGAACTATTACCTTATATCTTCAAAGTGGCCATTTCAAACATGGAAGTTGGCTGAACATAGCAGAAATTGAACTCAGCGTTTTGAAGCGACAATGCCTTGCAGGTCGAATTGACTGTATTGAGAAGATGCGAGCTGAAGTAGCGGCATGGAATACCGATCGAAACAACAGTCAAACCAAGGTCGATTGGCAGTTTAGCACGAATGACGCGCGTATCAAACTGAAACGCCTATATCCGAAATTTTAAAATATACACTGTACTATTGTCGTGTCAACCGTGAAACGCATAGTGACCATCTGCCCTATCCCCTATATGGCACAGGCGGATTTAAAATAATCAATGCAACACCTCACGCTTGACAGGACACTATATATACTGGCACCAACACCCAGGATGAGGAGCGCATTATCTCATTCTTCTCAATCTCGCTATCCTTTCTTCAGTCGGTGGGTGGGTGCTGAAGAGATTCATAAGGGATTTTCCTGTCAGAGGATTTACAATAAACATATGGGCGGTTGCTGGATTGGCTTGCATGGGAATCGCTTTTGAGGCCTGAGATAACTTTTCCAGAGCGCCGGCAAGACCATAAGGTTTGCCCGATATACGCGCGCCACCCTTGTCAGCCATATATTCGCGTGACCGTGATATAGCCATCTGTATAATCATTGCGGCGATAGGCGCCAGAATGGCCATGAGGATCAAACCAAAAATTCCTCCCTCTTCGTCGTCGTCTCGTCCAACACCAAAAATAGCTGCCCATTTTGCCATACTCGCCAGCATTATGATGGCTCCGGCCAGTGTTGCCGCAATGGAACCGATCAGCATATCCTTGTTTTTTATGTGGGTGAGTTCATGGGAAAGAACTCCTTCAAGCTCGTCCCTGTTCAGTATGCGTAAGATTCCTTCCGTGACTGCCACGACAGCATGTTTCTCATCCCTTCCTGTGGCAAATGCGTTCGGAGTATCACCCGGAACGATGAAAACTTTTGGCATGGGAAGACCGGCCCTTAACGCCAAGGTCTTTATCAGGGAATAAAGTTCAGGAGCTTCGCCCTCCGAAACCTGTCTCGCACGATACATCTTCAAGACGATTTTGTCTGAAAACCAGTAACTCCCGAAGTTCATTACCATCGCAAGAATAAACGCAATCACTATTCCCTGCCGGCCGCCAAAATACCCGCCTATCATTACCAAAAGAACGGTCAGGGCACACAAAAGTATGCCAGTTTTGATCGTATTCATTCAATCTCTCCTTATATCTACCTCACAGGCTTTTCAATGCTGACAAATATCTTTCCATCCTTAAATACGCTGACTGTCCCCGTCGATTCAGACACAACAACAGCAATAGCATGTGATACATCTGTAATACCGGCAGCTGCTATATGTCGGCTTCCAAGCCCCTTGGGGAAATCTTTACTTTCCAAAGCAGCGTTGAGGTGTCTTCCGGCAGTCACAATAACACCATCATCTTTTAAAATGAAGGCTCCATCGATGGCTGAGAATTCTTTTATTGTCTCTTTTAAATTAGGATTGAGAATATTTATTTCATTCTCCGCATATCCCATGAATGGGTTGATTACCATTTGTCTGGAAAGCTGCAACACCTTTTCGTGGTCTCCCAGAATGAAGATTGTTCCCACTGAGCGGCTCTCTCTCCCCTGAGCGGCCAATTCCAGGGCAATATTCAACACCACATCGAAAACTTCCGGATATACATCCTCAATAATATCCTTAATCTTTTCTGATGTAAAAATTTCAAATTCCCTACCGACATCAATAATCATTATGCAGTCCAAGTATCCGAATTTAGGGACACCTGAAAGACAAACCAGCTTGTCTCCACTTTTAAAAAGACCCGTGGCAATTCCCTTCGTAACAGCGATTTTTATCTGACCGACTCGAGTTAAATTCACATCAGGAACATTTAAAACATTTACTGAATTACTGAACTTTTCAGGTACATCCGCATCTCCCCTTATGACGATAATTCTTTCACAGCAAGCCTTATTGTTAGTTGTATCTATCAGAAGATCAGGGACCATATCGGCATATAGCAATATCGCTCTTGCCTTGATATCTTGCCCTATCTGGCACGCAAATTTCAAAATTGCTTTGTTAAGAAAATCCATGGCATTTCCTAAGGGTGGCGCCCA
>JAUWQS010000471.1 GCA_030610915.1 Pseudomonadota bacterium
TGGGCGCAGTGACATGGAAGTATTACAAAAATGAAAGGAGGGCGGGAACCCATGTAAGATTTCAATAAGTCGGTGATGGCTATCGGAAAGTAGAAATACAGTGTATCCTGATGTCTGATAAATTAACAAGAAAGATAGGCAGGAGGAAAAATGTTAGTTAAAAACTGGATGAGTAAAGGTGTTATGGCCATTGGTGTGGATGATTCCTTATATCACGCCGTTGAGCTACAAAAGAAATATGATATCCACATATTGCCGGTCATAAAAAAGGGAGGGGGGGGGTTAGTCGGGATTGTAACCGACAGAGATATAAAGAGGGCCTCGATACCAGACGGCATCCCATTGGATTTACATGAAGCCATCTACCTCACTTCGAAGATTAAGGTCAGGTCGGTCATGACTTCTCCTGTGATTACCGTTCCACCCGACAACACTTTGCAGGAGACGGCTGAAATCCTGACCAAGAACGACATATCCGGTGTTCCCGTTATAGATGACAAAGGTCAGATCGTGGGCATTATCACGCAACGTGACATTTTGCGCGCCTTATTGTCCGTTATCACCATGGATAATACAGGATATCAGTTTGCTTTTAAGGTAAAGGATCGGCCAGGGGCAGTATCTGATGAGCTGATCAAAGTGGTACATGACCATGGAGGCCGCATTGCGAGTATCGTGACCTCCTACAAAAAAGCGCCCTTGGGTTATCGTTATGCCTATATACAAGTATACAATCTTGATCCTGAGAAGCTGCCTCAGCTTATTGAAATATTCAAAAAAAAGACCTACCTGCTCTATGTTGTGGATTCCATTCAGGACAAAAAGGAGGTTTATGGAGAGTAAATGACGCTTCATCGCTTATCTTTTTCTGTGCAAAACACTACATAAAGTTAATCATGTTTTTATCAATGAAAATCGGTGTTAATAGATCATGCGCGTAATGAAAGGTCAGCTTTACGGAGCGATCACTATCGTCTTGATAATGGGTTCCTTTTATCTTTACAGGTTTTCCGTTCAACACTTCCGGCCCTGCCACAATGTCGAAAAAACGGCAGGGTCAGTGGTTGTTGAGCTTGACGGTGATACAAACCGCAGAGGGATATACTTTATACCTCCGGACACTCCGGTTTCCAGTCTTTTCAAAATCGCAAGGGTGGCGGATATAAAACGATTTGACAGAAAAGACCTTTCCATTGTCCTTGTCGCCGGTGAAAAGGTCGTAATGGAACCGGAAAACCAATATCCCCCCCGGTTGAAAATAGAGAAGATTAATGCCTCCAAGAGAATTGCCCTCGATATGCCGGTCGACATCAATAATGCAACGCCATATGAGCTTACCCTTATCCCGGGAATCGGGAAGAAGACGGCTCAGGCGATAGTGAAACTGAGGGAAAGGTCGGGGAAAATTACCTCTATCGGCAACCTGTTAAAGATTTACGGCATTGGGGAAAAGAAGCTCTCAAAAATCAAAAAGTATCTCTATATTGATGGTGATTAACTACTCAGGTAGATAGACTGAAGGCTGAAGACTGTTAGTAAAAGCGGGAATGCGGCACACTTTGAGGCCATGTTTGATGCAAAATCTGCTGTTTTTCTGCCAAAGCGCCGCAATCGTGTTTTTCGGGTACCTTCAGCCTTCAGCCTGAATAGCTTCAGCCTGACTACGTGAGTAGTTACTGGTGATTAAGAAAAAAAACTGCCTTGACATAGGAATACTGAAATGATAGAAAGAGCCCAGCTTGAAACTTGAAATTGGAAACGAGAAATTTGGGAGAGGTGAAGCGAGTTTACGAATTGGATGTTTACAAGCTGGCAGAAGCGTTATAAAAAATGGTCTGGCACGACTTTGATAAGTAAAGCAAAATTGAATGGCGTTCATCAACAATACGAAAGTATGAAGGACAAATTTCTAATTTCTAATTTCAACGTTTCGTAAACGCTTACTAATAACCAAATCTATATGTGTCGGGGCGTGGCGCAGTCTGGAAGCGTACCTG
>JAUWQS010000361.1 GCA_030610915.1 Pseudomonadota bacterium
GAACAATTATCCGTATCCGCTCAGAATTTACGATATGTCGAGGGCTGATATTGGTTATAACCAAAAAAAGCAATGGAATTGAGAAGGCAGTACGAATAGAGAAATCAGCGGGTTGGCTGTGGGCACATCAGCAGGTGAAACGTAGGGAGCCCGTAGGGCGACCGGAGTTTCACCTGCTGATGACAATAAGGAAAGTCTGGGCGATTTTCCTTAGTCATTCATAATTATAACTACTGCTCTGGGTGGTCAATTTTGGGTTAGCACAGGTGGTCAATTTTCGGTTGTCATTCCCAAGTATAGAGACATTATCAGATTTGCAAAGCTAAGAATTGAAAATGATTATGAATTGTCGCTCAGGAAAAACGGTAGGGCTGGCGAGATATTTGGCTTGAAGAATTTCGGTTGGACGGATAAGAGAGAGATCAAAGGGGAGCTTAAAATGCCCCCTGGCCTGAAGGTGAGCTTTGTCGGAAACGATTGATATCAAAATAAAACAGGGTCGCAAATCACAACCGGAAGCAGCCGAAATGCTGATAGCGTGCGAGTGGCGCTGATGAAGACGAAACAAGAAGAGCCTCATCAGGCTGGTAGTCCCACTCTTGCTGAGCTTGGAATACACAGGGAAGCATTGCTGAAGAGATGAACATAGACAAATCAACAGCCAGTCGAATTATAGAAAGTTTGTTGCAAAATTCCACGGATGGAAAAATGCAACAAGATTTCCAACCCTATCTTTACAACATTTGGAACTTGCACAAGGCAGAGAAGGAACTTGCTCACTTCCCCCAGATATCACAAAAAAGGAATCCCACGAATTATGACCAACAAAACGTTTATAATTGCCATGCAGCAAGAGGTTTATCAGGAAATGAAGCAAGATTTTCTAAGCCTTCGCGTGCGCGTATCGTTCCGCAAAACTCTTCTTCTTTGTCGAGTCAGGAAACTCTTTTTTATAGAGTAAAGATATTCTTTTTTATGTCTCCCAATTCAACTTCCTTTGCTACTCTGCCACAATTATCAGCACAGAACCTTTAATTTTATTGGCAAGTTCTTCTATTGAAGCGTAGTGAAACGGGCGTACAGTATCTATTCGCTTTTTGGAGGATACTGAGGAAAGCAGACCTTGAAGATAGGATATCTTGATGCCGTAGTTGATATTCTGGGGCAGGTCGCCTGTCCATTTAAACATCTTTACCGCATTTACCTTACTTGTAACAATCCCCACCACCTTTCCTTCCATATTCACCAGAGGCCCGCCGCTATTGCCCGCCTGTATCGGCACGCTGATTTGCAGGGCGCGGGGGTCATCTCCAAGACCGGATGTCGAGTTTACAACACCTTCAGTCAATTTCGGCTTGACGCCTAATAGATCGGGATGTGGATATCCGATAGTAACGATCCTTTCTCCCAGCGCAGCCGGCCTTGAGGAAAGGGGTAAGGCCGCGGGAAGCAGCCCGGTATCTTTGACCTCAAGCAACGCAAGATCATTAGATGCATCATGCGCGGCAACTGTTGCGGGAATCTTTACGCCATCCTGTCGTATTAGAATAATATGATTGCGCCCCTCGACCACATGGTTGTTGGTAACAACAAAGCCGGCAGCTACGGGCCAGCCGGTGCCGGAACATGGCGCTTTCTTTGCGGTTTCAGATTTATTGTAAGTCCCCGCTTTTGCATACGCACAGGCCTACTCCAGATAACCTTCACCTATTGTACCGGGTATCGCCGGGCTCATCTTTACCTCTGATTCTTTAACAGTAACTGAATCGATTATCTTGCAGTTAGAATCATATTCAATATAACTGACACGACCAAACATGGTACTGCCGCAATCAGCAACCCAGTAATTCTTTGTACATTTTTTTCCGGAGTGCGATTCCTGAAGTGGCACATCCATTGTCCAAAACCACACTAAATTTCCCTGCCGCCTGATTTTGTTTTTATTTATAAAATAATACTCCGTATCAGTTCTTGAAAGATATTCCCATCCCGGATAATCTGTCTTTACTAAGCACTCGTCTATTGCTGATTGAGCCTTAGCATACCCCTGTTCTGCCGCTTTGCGAAACCATTTAACAGCCTTTGTATAGTCTTGAGGAACGCCTTCGCCAGTAGCATACATACACCCCAGGTTACACTGAGCCTTAGCATCCCCTTGCTCAGCCGCCTTGCGGTACCACTCGACAGCCTTTGTGTAGTCTTGAGGAACGCCGTGGCCCTGATCATACATCAATCCCAGGTTAGATTGAGCCGCAGCATGTCCCCGTTCTGCCGCCTTGCGGTACCACTTGGTAGCCTTGGTGTGGTCTTGAGGAACGCCGTGGCCAGTAGCATACATACACCCCAAGTTATACTGAGCCTCAGCAAACCCCTGCTCCGCCGCTTTGCGGCACCATTTGGCAGCCTTGGTGTGGTCTTGAGGAACGCCGTGGCCGTGGTGATACATAGCTCCCAGGTTGTTCTGCGCATCAGCATCCCCTTGCTCTGCCGCCTTGCGGTACCACTCGGCAGCCTTCATATAGTCTTTGGGAACGCCTTTGCCCAAAGAATACATAAAACCCAGCCAAACTTGAGCATCAGCATACCCCTGCTCTGCAGCTTTGCGGAACCACTCGGCAGCCTTTGTGTAGTCTTGAGCAACACCTTCGCCGCTTTCATACATAGACCCAAGTCTGCATTGTGCATCAGCGTCCCCCTGCTCCGCCGCTTTGCGGTACCACTCGACAGCCTTGGTGTGGTCTTGAGGAACGCCGTGGCCATAATAAAACTTCTCGCCCAGTTTATACTGAGCCTGAGCATCTCCCTGCTCAGCCTGCTTCTGTACTCGCTCTCCTTCCGCATACCCCTGCTCTAATTGTTCTAAAGT
>JAUWQS010000012.1 GCA_030610915.1 Pseudomonadota bacterium
TCAGGCCATCTTTAGCCGATTCTCAATCGCAAAATCCTCGAAATAGCACAACTATTCCTCTGCTTTTGCTCAATCGTATCGACTAAATCTAACCTAAATCTGAGCGCCCAACCGTAACACCTATTCCCTGACAGACCCTAAGTATACCCAACGCTTAGGTAATAGTCAATTCTGTCGTAAAGAAAAATGATCCGGTTGTTCATCTCCAGTGTCGTGTATATCTGGAGCGGCGATCCAAGAATCTTGCGCTTCATAACCTGAGTCCAAATCGCTTTCCTGCTCAGGGCCATTGCGTTAAGGACAGAGGGCATGGGAATGTCGTGATTGCTAAGTCGTATACCCGCTTCAAGAAAATAGTTATGGTCAAAGGCGACTCTCCTCCCCCGCAGGAGGTTTTGGACTTCCCTGAGCGCCCTGGTATGCACCTCCGACATCAACTTTATGTGTGAAGCGATATCCGGTATAATCGCCTTTACATCTTCCATCCACTGGCTTGAGATCTCATCTTCGTGCCGATCGATGAGCCGTACCAGGACATTTGAAAGAAAGGCCTTTTCTTCCCTCGGCTCAACGGCAGTGATATTGGTCTCTTCCATATCGGAAAAGAGCTGCCGGTATGAATCGGCCATGGCCCAGGTGTCGCGGTAGAGTTCGAGATACATATCGACGGCCTTTCGATTCGATTCCCATGCAAGCTGTGGAAGTTCATGAATTGGAACATACTGCGCATCATCGGCATCATCTCCCGCTATGAGCTTCCCTCCCGTCTGGTGGATCTCGTATGTAATGATGGCAAGGCTACCATAGTAATCACTATCCACGGTATCGACATCGATAAGTCTCGCAATTTCCCCTTCCAGACCTGTCTCTTCACGAAGCTCTCTAAGGGCGGCTTCCAGCACCTCTTCACCAGATTCGGCAAACCCGATGGGGAGGCACCACATCCCCCGGCGGGGCTCATTCCCCCGCTTCACCAGCAATAGTTCCCTTTTTTCATTGACCACAATAGCGCTGACGACAGGAAGGGGGTTCTTGTAAAAGACAGTATCACAGCAGGCGCAGTAGTCCCTTATCTTACCCTCGATCTTTTTTTCAGCCAGCGAGTTCCCGCAGTAACAGCAAAAATGTTGTTTTCTCTTCACGACACATCCCTCGTTTATGCCTGTGGTTCAAAACACCTGAAAATACAGTCGTCTTTTGTAATGACCACCGCTCCCCGTTCGCGGGTGCTCTCTCGGATATCATGGTAAAAGCTCGACAGCGCCTCTTCAACCCTCTGTGGATCTGTATCGAATATCTCTTTAAAGAGGAGGTTTTTCTTTTTCTCCAGATAATCGATGCAATCGTCTACGTTGTCACTGGGAAATGAGAGCGCATTTTCGAAAACGATCTTTTCAATTCTGCCGAAGTGCCCTTTGAGCCATTTCTCACCGTTTTCCAGAGAAAAGACATGCAAGAGCCTTCTGATGACCGGTTCCCCCGGGGCTTCAATGCCGATCGACTGAATGCAACGGGGAATAAGCCGGATCACCTCACGAAGCGAAAACTCCGAATGGGTAATGGTAATAAAAACACCAGTTGGTCTCAGGATTCGTGCAATCTCACCGATAAGATGGGGAAAGAAATAAAGTGAATAACTGGCTGCAACAAGGTCGAAACTGTTCCCGGCCATATTTTTTATGAGATCGGCGCTTCCCACAGTAAACCGACCCCTGTATCCCATTAAATCCACAGCGTTGAGAAAAAGCTCCCTGTTGGCCTCATCAATAAGATCGATACCCTCAATGGAAGCGCCCTCCTGCAGACGTCCAGCGAGTTTCTCCGCAAAAAAACCATAGGCGCATCCCAAATCCAGGACAGATTCGACACCGGTCAGATCCAGTCCACTCAAGGCCTTATCCCTGATATCCTCCCTGTTGACGGAGTAGCGGGTGATCAATTGCCGTACCCTCACATGAGTCTGAACTGTATTGTAGGCTTTTTTTATATCTTCTATAGAATAAAGATTGTTTTTGCTCATGGCTACGGCTCTATTATCACCAGGGGAAAAGGGACAGATACCCTTTTGACATGCCATCCCTGAGTTCTTTATTGCTTCACATCTTTCAGGAAAACCTCTCTAACCTCTTCTGGAATCTCAAGCTTCTTATCAGCTTTTAAATCATACCCAATCTGAACACTTTTAGCTTTCACGACCTCTCTTCCGCTATTTTTTTCCAGCATTCTATAACCAAAAATAAAACTTGTTTTTCCAATTCCTTCGACCCAAATTTCAACAATGGCAGTCTCTCCCAAAAACATCGGAAACAGATAGTCTATTTCTATTCTCCTCAAAACAAAAACCGGTTTAAGTTCCCTGAATCTTGATATAAGGTATTTTACTCTTGCCGTTTCGAGATATCTCGCAAAAGTTACATTGTTAACGTGTCCGAAAGAATCAACGTCTCCAAACCAAACCTCCACTTCAAAACTTAACAAGAGTATACCTCCTCTATTAGTATCAGGCTGAAGCTGTTTAGGCTGAAGGCTGAAGGCTGAAGGTACCCGAAAAACACGATTGTGGCACTTTGGCAGAGAACCAGCAGATTCTTGCATCAAACATGGCTTCAAAGGTATCAGCTCAATAAATAGGGGCAACCCCAGACACGTAGCCGCTTCCATCTTCTGGAAGCGGGGTTTGGGCGTAGAGGTTACGCCTTTGAGCTTTGCACAGTCCCTGTAGCGGAGACCTTCAGGTCTCCATATTCACGTAACACAGTATGACTGAAGCACATGGAAGGCTGAAGCCTTCCGCTACATGCTTCTGCCATACGCCTTCCCCTATTTATTGAACTATTACCTTCAAAGTGTGTAGTATCTCCGCTTTTCCTAACAGTCTTCAGCCTTCAGTCTATTCACCTAAGTAGTTACATCTATTAAACATTCCCGAAGCGGTTATAGCCCTTGCAATGGTCGCGTCAGGCACCTCGAGCCCAGAGGTGGCAACATGCATAACCGCAGTTCGCAAGGGAGAGGGTGGCATTGCGGTAGGCAATATCCTTCTTCCCTCCTCACCGCCATTCAATATGTCTTGCCTTCAGATAATCCTGAGCTGTTTTAGAATCCAACATAGCGGCAACTTTCATATCTTTGATTGCCTGTTCAATATCTCCAAGTTTCCAATAGGTATATCCACGGGTGTAGTAGGCCTTTGCGAATTTAGGGTTCAGTTCAATTGCCCTATCGTAATCTCTGATCGCCTGCTGGTAGTCAGTGAGATTCTCGTAGACAACTCCACGGCTGCAGTAAGCCTCTGCATATCCGGGGTTCAGCTCGATTGCCATGTCATAATCTCTGATTGCCTGCCTGAGATCTCCACGATTCCGGTAATAGACGTATCCGCGGTTATAATAAGCCTCTGCATGTTCAGGATTGAGCTCAATTGCCTCGTTAAAGGCACCAATTGCCTCCTGGTAACTGCCGCATGATGCCAGTGATACTCCTTTCTTATGCCGATCATTTGCAACGCTTAACATTTTACCAAACCTCCTTTTGCCCTGGATCTTATATTCGAGTATTTTACTTATAACATAGTAACTACTCAGGTTGATAGACTAAAGACTGAAGACTGTTAGGAAAAGCGGGAATACTGCACACTATGAAGCCATGTTTGATGCAAAAATCTGCTGTTTCTCCGCCAAAGTACGGCAATCGCGTTCTTCCGGCCCCTTCAGCCTTTAGCCTAAACAGCTTCAGCCTGACTACGTGAGTAGTTACATAACATATAGTCAAACCCTTATCAAAATATCCATAATTCACTTTTCTATATCCTATAATATCATGATATTCCAGCGCAATTTTTTCTTGACTTACATATGGATTTCATTTATTTTTTAAAAAAAGTGAGGAAGGGGGGAGAAAATGCAAGTCACAGAGAAGGTAAGCAGGTTCATAGTGGATGCATCCTTAGATGAAATGCCGGCCGGGGCAGTGAAAACAGCCAAAGAGGCTATAAGGGATTGTCTGGGATGCACGCTTCTTGGCGCGGTGCAGCCGATAGGCAGGATAATTAGTGAATTTGTAATTGAAGCGGAAGCCAGGCCGGTGGCCAGTATAATTGGCTGGGGGAAAAAGACGGCGCCTCATCTGGCTGCTCTGGCCAATGGCATTATGGCCCATGCTGAGGACTATGATGATATGAGCTATGGTGTTTATGGCCATCCTACTCCTCCGATGCTTCCTGCTATATTGGCCCTTGGTGAGCAGTATAAGGTTTCGGGCAAACGAGTTATCGAAGCCTATATTACGGGTTTTGAGGTTGGATCATGCCTGGGGCGAGCGATCAATCCAGGTCATTACATAAGGGGCTGGCATGGAACTGCCACAGCGGGCACTATGGAGGCCGTGGCGGCAAGCGCCAAACTGCTCAAGCTAAGTGCGGACCAGACGAGGATGGCCCTGGGAATTGCAGCTTCGGAGACCTGCGGGATAAGGCAAAACTTCGGCACCATGACCAAGCCGTTTCATGCCGGCAATGCCGCCAGAAGCGGTGTCGTGGCGGCGCAGCTTGCGCAAAAGGGTTTTACCGCTGACGCCAACATCATTGAGGCGCCTCTCGGGTTCGGCCACCTCTTTCAGGGTGACGAACCGCCGGATTGGGGAAAGGTCGCACCTTTGGGAGAGAATTTTGATATTGCCGCCGAGGGTGTAGCCTTCGAAGGTATAGAAGGTGGAGGTATAGCCTTTAAGCTCTATCCGAGCTGTGGTGAAACACATGCCGAGATTCAGATCATCCTTGACTTGATGCGAAAACATCACTTCTCTCACGATGATGTGGAGAGTATAGAATGTGTGTTCAGTGATACTATGAATTCGGTGATGCTCCATCTGGATCCCAAGACCGGTATGGAAGGCAAGTTCAGTGCCGAGTATTGCACTGCTCGAGCGCTGCTTGACAACAATGTTGGGCTGCAGGACTTTACCGATGAGAAAGTCAATCAACCTGAGGTGAGGCAGGTGATGCAAAAAATAAAGAGACGAATTGATCCGGATATGACTATGCTGGCTTCTACTCTCAACATCAAATTGAAAGATGGACGTAAATTCAGTCAGCACGTCGAAGTAATCAGGGGAATGCCCCAAAATCCGCTCAGCGAAGAGGAGATGGTGGCTAAATATAAAGATTGCGCTCAATTGGTTCTTTCACCCATCGATATTGACAGATCTTTAGAGTTGCTCAAAAACCTGGAAGAGGTGGGGAACATTACTGAGTTAATGAATATTCTGGTCAAATCACCAGTGAGCTAAAGATGATAAAAAGGAGATTATGATGAAAAAACTGGAAAAGTTGTTTGAGCCGGGAATCATCGGAAACATGGAGTTAAAAAACCGGATAGTTATGTCTCCCATGGGCACTGCGGCGCTCAATCCGGACAGTACCATTCGAGATAATTTGGTGGATTATTATGCCGAACGGGCAAAAGGCGGCGTGGGCCTTATAATGGGACAGACGAGCACTATTCTGCCGGAGGCTGCCGCTCCGATGCGCACAGGGACATGGGATGACAAATTTATCCCTGGGTTGCGCAGGGTGGCTGATGCCATACATCAATATGATGTCAGGTGCGCCTTTCAGTTGACACACCATGGAAGACTGCTGACTCAATACAGAAAGATGGTGCCGCAGGGTGAGCAGATAAGACCGATAGCCCCCTCAGCTATTCCCAGATTGCTCACAGATATACAGGTTACGAGGGCGCAGGATGCCGGTGTAGAATCTATATGGGTGGCGGATAATGAGCCGGCGGAGGAGGCTACAAAAGAAGATATCGAGCGCATAAAGAATGGTTTTGCAGAAGCGGCTATGCGGGTAAAGAAGGCAGGTTTCGATGCTGTGGAGATTCATGGTGGTCATGGCTATCTGATAAGCCAGTTTCTGTCTCCATTTGTCAACAGGAGGACGGACGAATACGGAGGAAGCACTGAGAAGAGGGCCCGGTTTGCCTGCGAAGTAATCGAGGCAGTGAGAGAAAAGGTAGGGCCGGACTTTACTATTATCTTCCGCCTGAGTGGCTCCGATTTTTTAGATGGAGGAATAAATATTGATGAGGTTGTCCTTCAGGCTCCGCTCTTTGTCGATGCCGGAGCTGACGCCCTCGATGTCTCTGCCAGCGAACAGGCTTCTATCGACTGGCAATACCCAAGCTTTCTCTTTCCACCTGGACCACTGGTACACCTGGCGGAGAGACTAAAGAAGGCAGTAAAGATACCCATCATAGCTGTCGGGAAACTTGGCGATCCTCTCTTTGCCGAAGAGGTATTGCGCCAGGGGAAAGCCGATTTTATTGCTATGGGCAGGCAGTTTTTGGCTGACCCTGAGACACCCAATAAGGCGAGGGAGGGAAGATTTGACGACATACGCCGTTGTATTTATTGTGTAAACTGTTTTAACTTTGGCGCCCACATGCAGTATATATTATCTAAAGGATTAGCTTGCACTGTCAACCCGGAACTGTTGAGAGAGAAAGAGTTTAAACTGCAGCCTGCCACGACTCCCAAAAAGGTAATGGTTGTTGGCGGTGGTCCGGCAGGGATGGAGGCAGCCCGGACGCTGGCTGAGCGGGGCCACCATGTTGTTCTTTATGAGAAGGCTGACAGGCTGGGGGGGCAATGGTATATTGCCTGCGAGCAGAAGCAGAAGAAGCAGGATTTTCCTCATCTCCTCAGATACCTGTCTTGCGGGTTGGATAGAGCAGGGGTGAAGATTAAATTAGGCACGGACGTTACTCCTCAACTGGTAACGGCAGAAAAACCTGATGCAGTGGTGGTGGCCACCGGGGCCACGCCACGTACACTGAATGTACTTGGAGCAGATGGCAAGAATGTTGTTCAGGCTACGGATGTGATTTTAGGCAATGCCGGCGTCGGAAAGAGAGTGGTGGTGGTAGGCGGTCGCTACGTCGGTTTGGAGATAGCTGATCAGTTGGTTGATGAGGGTAAAAGGGTTACTCTAATCACCAGACGCGCTCTCGGCAGAGAGATAGAGAGAAATGTTTATCTTACTTTGAGGAATCGGCTGATAGAGAAGGGCGTGCAACTATTTGCCAACTCTCCCCTTGTAGAAGTCAGAAATACAGGTGTCTGGATTGCCTTTGAAGGAGACCTGGTTTTCTTAAAGGCGGATACCGTGGTCCTTGCTGTGGGTGTAAAGCCTGAGAAGGAATTGGTTGAAGCTCTAAAAGGAGTTATCTCCGAGGTGCACTCCATAGGGGACTGTGTGGAACCTCGGGATGCCATGTGGGCGATCCGTGAAGGCGCTGAAATAGCAAGGCAAATCTAATACAATTATCGGATAGTCCCTACAAAGTGAAAGACTTACCGAAAAGAATGAACATCGAACATTGAATGGGAAGTAACTACTCGGCCACAGATTCACACAGATGAACGCAGATAGGTTTAAATACAGACATCGTCAAGTGGTCGAGTAGTTGGTATTATTCAAGTAAGTAGCCTTTACCCGAAAATTGGACAGTCGGTTGCGAAGACTGAAGGTAAAAGGTAGATATGATTAATATTCCTTCAGCCCTAACAGCCTTCAGCCTAAACAACCTAATGAAATTGTTTGTGGTTTTTCCCCACTCGACTACTTTCCCACTCGACTATTTATACTGTAATCGGCCAAAATTTGAGCTTTTCTGTCGTATTTTTCCACCACAAAGCACACAAAAAAACTACCCTTTAACTCCGACTTTCATGCCTTTTATGGTACAATTTTCTTTATAGAGTATACATGAATTCCATGTAGCGGAGACCTTTAGGTCTCCATTCTCTTCCAAGGTAAGGTTAAAGATTTCCGCTATGTGCTACGTGCCGATGCGTGTGGAAGGCTAAAGCCTTCCGCTACATATACTGTGTCAGAAATTTACAAACTCAATACGATGCATAATTTGGTGTTATAAAATCCCCCTAAATCCCCCTTTACAAAGGGGAACTTCATTGGATCCCCCCCTTTGTAAAGGGGGGACAGGGGGAATTTTTTCAGTTTGTAAATTTCTGTGTGTGCAATTTTGACCGGCTCAAAAAGCGTAAGCTATTGCCGTGTTGAGTATAACAACATACAAATCATCGCACTACCACACGCCGAACATAACCTTTCAGCATTTTCTTTATGGCCTTAAAATCTTTATCCGAGTAAGTCGTTTCCCTCAAAAATCTTTCATCAAGGGTCTTTGACGGAACAAATCTCTGCAGGATATAAAGTCGCGCATCTCGGATTTCATTCCCGATTTTTTGTAAATCTTCCTTGTCTAAAAGCGATTTCACGACCGTTGTGCGAAACTCATACTCTATACCGGAATTCATGATCATTTCGATGCTGAGCCTTATCCTGTCAGGATCGACATTCGATCTCGTAATTTCACGATACCGCTCTTGCGGGGTCTTCACATCCATGGCGATATAATCGACAAGTTTACGGTCGATCAGTTTTTCCAGCACATCGGGGAATGATCCGTTCGTATCTATTTTAATCAGGTAGTTTATATCCCTGATACGCTCAATAAATTCAACCAAATCAGGCTGGATAGTCGGTTCACCTCCGGTGATAGTAACACCATCAAGTTTACCCCTGCGCTTCTCAAGGAAGGAGAATATCTCATCTTCTGGAATACAGTCGAGGTATTGAGCAGGGTCTACAAGCTCAGGATTGTGACAGTAGGGACATCTGAAGTTGCATCCCTGAGTAAACAGAATGGCGCATATCTTTCCGGGATAATCTATAAGAGAGACCTTCTGCAGACCGCCAATATTCATTAGTCACTACCCAGGTTGTTTAGGCCATTAGTTGTGAAATTCGTGCCAAAATGGCAAGGGAATTTCACCGCAGACAGGCGAGACGCCTGTCCTACTGCGGGGGAAGATATCCAATTTCAAGCCGTATTTCGAGAATCTCAATAACCGTGATTGGCTACAGGCTTTGAGCTTGTCCGGGTTATGTTGTGTTTTTCCTACAGCCTAAATACCTTCCGTGTCTTAAATTCTTCCTGCTTTCCTTTGTTCCATTGCTTTACAGGACGCAGATAACCCACTACACGTGAATATATTTCACAGGATTCTTCGCACTTCGGTTTTGGACACGTTTTCTGCTCTCCCTTTAAGTAACCGTGAACAGGGCAAATGCTGAAAGTTGGAGTGAAAGTGATATATGGCAAACTGTAGTTTTCACAGATTTTGTGGACAAGCACCTTCACTGCAGCAGAATCGTCGATCCGTTCACCGGCATAAACATGAAATACTGTCCCTCCTGTATATTTTGTCTGGATGTCATCCTGTATATCGAGAGCTTCAAAGATATCATCTGTAAAATTTACCGGCAGTTGTGTAGAGTTTGTATAGAAGACAGGAACTTTATTCTTTTTATACTCGTCTTCATTAGCGCATATTATGTCCGGATATTTTTCCTTATCAATCTTTGCAAGGCTGTAAGATGTGCCTTCAGCCGGAGTTGCCTCAAGATTATAATTGTTTCCTGTCTCTTTCTGAAAATCTATCAATTTACCTCTCATGAAATCCAGGATCTTTTTGGCAAATTCCTGACCTTCCTGACAGCCGATATTCTTGCCCAATAGATTCAAACAGCCCTCATTCATTCCCACCAGACCTATGGTTGAAAAGTGATTCTTCCAATATTCGTTAAAACGTTTCTTCACACTTCTGAGATAATATTTTGTGTAAGGATAAAGGTTTCCCTCCGTTAACTTTTCGAGGACTTTTCTCTTCGTCTCAAGGCTCTCCCTGGCAAGTGTCATCATTCTGTTTAGACGTACTATAAATTCATCCTCAGTCTTGCTTAAATAACCAATCCTGGACATATTGATGGTCACCACTCCAATAGAGCCAGTCAGAGGGTTGGAGCCGAAGAGGCCGCCACCCCTCATCGCAAGTTCCCTGTTATCGATACGCAACCTGCAACACATACTCCTTGCATCTTCCGGATTCATATCTGAATTTATAAAATTAGAAAAATAAGGCACACCATATTTGGCTGTCATCTCCCAGAGATAATTCAGATTAGGGCTTTCCCAATCGAATTCATCCGTTATACTATACGTCGGAATGGGAAAAGTGAACACTCTCCCGCTGGCATCACCTTCCACCATCACCTCTAAAAAGGCCTTGTTGAAGAGATCCATCTCTTCATGAAAATCCTCGTATTTCTCTTTTTGCGGCTTGCCGCCGATTATCACATTCTGATCGGCGTAGTATTTCGGAACCCTCACATCCAGGGTGACATTGGTGAATGGTGTCTGAAATCCGACCCTCGTCGGGACATTTATATTGAAGATAAACTCCTGCAAGGCCTGCTTGACATCTTTATAACTCAAGTTATCATATCTTATGAACGGAGCTAAAAGGGTATCAAAATTTGAAAAGGCCTGCGCCCCTGCCGCCTCCCCCTGAAGTGTGTAGAAAAAATTCACGACCTGCCCAAGGGCGCTACGAAGGTGCCTGGCCGGTTTACTCTCCACCTTTCCTGATACCCCCTTAAATCCTTCCATCAGCAGATCAAAGAGATCCCAACCCACACAGTAAACAGAGAGAATACTTAAATCATGAATGTGAAAGTCACCATTTGAATGTGCTGCCCTGATCTCCGGCGGATAAATTTCATTTAGCCAGTAGACCTTGCTGACTTCAGAAGAGATGTAGTTGTTCAACCCTTGCAGAGAGTAATCCATATTGCTGTTTTCATTAATCTTCCAGTCGATCTTTTTTAAATACTGATCGACCAGATCAACCTCCATTTTGTTGGCAATTTCCCTGAGTCTCGCATGTTGCTCACGATAGATTATATACGCCTTGGCTGTCTTTCGATAGGGGGATGAGAGAAGAACCTCTTCAACGATGTCCTGCACATCTTCAACTCCCATTATCTTGTCGTCAAAAAGTTTTTCCGCCAGACTGAGGACTTTTATGGTCAATTTTCTGGGCATCTTAACATCAAATTCACCTGTCGCTGCTCCCGCTCTTGCTATCGCGCTTGTGATCTTCTCGGCATTAAATTTTACGTACCGGCCGTCTCTCTTTTTTATCTTGCTATGCATGAAACCCGCCTCCATTTTAGACCATATAAAATCCCACAATATCTTGTGGTACATTTTTAGTTTAATGCCATATATTGTATATTGCAAGAAAAATATGTATCAGTTCAATAAATAAGGGCAAATCCAGGCACGTAGCCGCCTCCATTTTCCGGAAGCGGGGCTTGGGTGTAGAGGTTACGCCTTTGAGCTTTGCACAACCCCTGTAGCGGAGACCTTCAGGTCTCCATATTCACGTAACACAGTATGACTGAAGCACATGGAAGGCTGAAGCCTTCCGCTACATGTTTCTGCCATATGCCTTCCGTTATTCATTGAGCTGATACGAAAATATTTTCCGGTTAAACAGCTTCCACAATATAAAGATGGCAGATACCAAACCCTAACGGCAGCGATTCAACGATCGAAAAGCTGTTTTCCCGTAACATCTCCTTTAATTCCTCCGGCTTATAAAAAGTCATAATCGAATCCCTTAGATAATCGTAAGGCCCGGTTCTTCTCGAAAGAAGCCTTCCGATGAGGGGAATTATCTTTTTTAAATAGAGAAGGTATATCTTACGTATAAAATGGATTTCAGGGATGGAAAACTCGAGGATCTCAAACTTTCCTCCATCTTTGAGTATCCGTCGCACCTCTTTAAAAAGATCTTCAACATCGGACATATTCCTGATACCAAATGCCACCATGGCATGGTCAAAAGCATACCCCCCAAATGGCATACTGCAGGCATCCCCGGCAACAAGGAAATACCGTCCCCTGTAACCCTTCCTGTCTTTCTTTTGTGAGGCAATACGGAGCATCTCACTGGAAAGGTCGATCCCGACTACCCGGCAATCCCTCTTTCTTTTGAGCGCAAGCATAAGAAGATCACCCGTACCGGTAGCGATATCCAGAATTGAATCTCCTCTCTTGATCCCGAACCGCCTTATGGCCTTTCGCCTCCATAAAGTATCCACAGAAAGGGAAAGAATGCGGTTCAAAAGATCATACCTTGGGGCGATCTGGTCAAACATCTCTTTTATGATCCTGGGTCTCTTGTCCAACTTTTTATCTCCTCGCCATTCTTATCAGGAACTGTCAGTCAAAGCAATGCCTGACCGGCGCTGAAGCATGAACTGGCCGGAGAGAGAAAAGGTAATAGCTCAATAAATAGGGGCAAACTCCGGTATGTAAAGGTGATTGTGATCTTGGCCATTCACGGCTTGAAATTGGAAATTAGAAATTTGGGAGAGATGAAACGAAGGTCAGTTGTTAGTGGTTAGAGGCTGGCCACTGATCACTAACCACTTGAAGCGGGAGGCCGAGTTTCCAATTTCTATTTTCTAATTTCAATATTCAGTAAACGCTTACCGTGGATCGAGACCAACATTTCAAAAATGGTAACCGTTCACGGTTGCCGGTTCACAGTTCACAGTTTTTTTCCAACCGTGAACCGGTAACTGTAAACCGTGAACGGTTACCAAAAATGTAATCCCCTGTTTATTGAGCTGATACATAATATGTATGCTGTTCCTCGATTTCTTTATGGGGCATGGTCATACGCTCACCCTCGCAATGACCAGAGCCACCGCAATTATACGCTGAACCTTATGGCAAGTATATCTCCGTCTTTGACCATGTAGTCTTTCCCTTCCAGACGAAAACGTCCCCTGTCATGAACACCTTTTTCGGAACCGCATTCGATCAGGTCGTCATATGAAAAGCGCTCCGCGCGAATAAATCCCCTGGCAAGATCTGAATGAATGGCCCCGGCAGCGTCTGCCGCGGTCTGCCCCTCACGGATGTTCCAGGCCCGCACCTCATCCGTCCCAACAGTAAAGAAACTGATGGAATTAGAGATTTCATACGCGGACTGCGTCAAGCGGTCCCTGGCCGATTCCTCTATCCCCATATCTTCCATGAAGAGCTGTTTTTCTTCATCATCCAGACAGGACAGCTCCATTTCAAAGTTGCCGGCAAATTCAACCACTTTATGTTTTTCCCCGATCTTTTTCAGCAGTCCCTGATTTTTCCCGAAATTATCCTCGCTCGAATTGAGTATGACCAAGAGGGGCTTCCCCGTCAGAAACTGGAACCCACTAACCATCTTTTTCTCATCCCTGCCAAGCTCTATTTCTGTGATGCATCTGCCATCATTCAGGCAATCCAGAATCTTTCGCAGGGTATTTTCCTCCATCTGAGACGCGGGCGTTTTCTGCCCCCGTTTATGGCTGAGCCCGATCTTCTCCAGCCGTCTCTCACAGATTATCAGATCGGAAATCAACAGCTCCGTTTCCATCTGTTCGATATCGTCCAGCGGCGCTGGGGCATCCTCCAGGACGTTCGGAAAGTTTCTCACAACCAGCGCCAGTGTGTCCATATTCCTCATCATTCCGATGGAGGCATCCGGAAACGATACTTCTCCCGCCGAATCACGCGCAAGTCCCGCGAAATCCACAAACTGCACCATCGCGTAGACTGTTTTCCCCGGTTTATACATCTCGGAGAGATGGGTTATCCTCTCATCAATCACATCCACGACGGCAATATTCGGCCTGGACGCCGCGTCCGCGTACGTGGTGACTTCTGCAGTGTTCCCTGTCAGCGCGTTGAAAATCGTCGTCTTGCCGGAATTCGGCAGACCGATCAAGCCTATTTCCATCAGTATTTCTCCTTACATGAGTACAGCCCATGCGACGGCATAAAAAATTACGAGCAGAAAACTCCCTATGCGTATCTTTGTTATCTTCAGAAGGTTCATGCCTATCCCCACGATAATCAATCCGCCGGTGGATGTGACGGCGTTGAGAACGGTCGTATCCTGCATAAACAGCAAATACGTGGAAAGATTATATGTATCAGCTCAATAAATAGGGGCAACCCCCAATATGTAAGAGTGATTGTGAATCTTAGCCATTCACGGCTTGAAACTTGAAATTGGAAATTAGAAATTTGGGAGAGATGAAACGAATTTACGAGTTGACAGACTTCAGC
>JAUWQS010000115.1 GCA_030610915.1 Pseudomonadota bacterium
AAGGATTTTTATAGCGATCGAGAGATTACATTAATAGCTTTATATATAATCATTAGATAAATATTATACCGACGTGTTAGTGGGAACCTCGGGCTAGCCTCAAAGAATTTACTTCCGCCTATTTTGTTTCAGTGTGAAGGATCAATTTTACTGAGCGCTATAGGTGAAGATGGAGTTGGATTAGAAGAAAGGTGTTATCTATAGGTGATTGGCCTTTCCCCCCTCCCCGGAAGTTTGATTGGATTTGGTAACCTCAATGGGCAGGCTAGGTGATTGTTTTGTTTTGGGCACTTTCGTTTTTGTAGGTGAGTTGAGTTTTTTTGATTCATACATCCTCCAACTAGGACCCTGAACATTCATCATGATGGAATGGTGGACCATGCGGTCCACTATAGCAGTTGTGATCACAGGATCACCAAGATAGTCACCAAGTTCCTTGAAGTCAATATTGGTGGTCACCAGAGTTGATGCCTTGCAGTAGCGTCCATCTATTACTTTGAAGAACAAGGATGCATTTTTGGCTTCCTCCTGTTCCAGGCGGTCAAAGCCAATTTCATCTATGAGAAGGATATCGGGGTTGATATATCGTTTGAGTTTTTCATCAAGACTATTATCTGCCTGAGAGGCCATGAGATCTTTGAGCATGTCAGATGCTGTAATATATCGGCATCGGTAAAGTTGCCTACATCCGATCAAAAGCAGTGCTTTGGCGATATGGCTTTTGCCGGTACCTGAATTACCTGCGACCACAAGTCCCTGTTTTCGTTTTACAAAATCCAGTTTGGCTAATTCCATAACCTGTCCTTTATCCACGCCTTTTTGAAAATCAAAATCAAAGTCGGCAAGCAGTTTTCTCTCCGGGACTTTTGATTCTTTTATCCTACGCTCAACACGCCGCTCGATCAGTGCGTTTGCCTCTATAGCTAAAAGATGTTCAAGCACCTCTGAGGTGGGTAAAGATTCTTTTGCGGCACAGGCAAGTTCTTTATCAAGTGCTTTTTCCATTCTGGTCAGTTTCAGGGTCTTTAGATGCATCCTGATCCTGGTCAGGGTTTCCTGTGGTATGTGCTGATTTATTTCCATCATCATCATCCTCATTTTTAAGCAATACGTCATATTCATCAAGTGAGCGCTGCTTGATTGGCGGCAGCGCCTTTTTAAGTTCCTCCTTTGCCCTCTGGCTGCGGTGAGATTCAAGGGTCCTTTTGTTTGCCTTTACCTTGAGTATCCGCTCAATTGCTTTGCTGTCAAAAGCCTGGTAGCGGTTAGCATGTGAAAGCGCTTTGTTTATGTCGTCACAGTTATATTCTTCCTTCATCCGAAGGATATACCGTGCATGAAATCCGCAATTGCGAGGATATTTTTCCTTAAGCGCCTTGAGAAAATATTCAGCAGCATCTCCCAGGGCCACAAAGGCATCTTTGACCGACTCAAGACCATAGCGGACCCTTTTTGAGCCACGATGTTCGGGCTTTTCTATCTTTTCCCCCAATCCGGCAGGCAGTCTTTCATGGTGAGCTATCAAGTCAAGCTCTGGGCTATAGATGAAGATTTCATGTTCTGTGGCCTTTACAGCCAGAATATCAGCTCCATATTCGTAGGGGACTGAATAAAAATTAGTCTCAAACTCAATTAACCCATCGAATCTACAAACCCTTAGCACTACTTCAGAGCTATCATATGGATGAAGCGGCAGAGGCTGAAGGGCTGACTGCTCTTCTTCCATAAACAGTTCTATAGGAGGGCGGCCGGTTGTATCATGAATGTGGGGATCAGATCTTTCCTTCATCCACCAACGTGCCTTTGCCCGAAGGGCTTGCAGGTCTTCAAATTCCCTTCCATTGAGTAGATTATTTTCTACATATTGAAAGGGGGCCTCTATTTTTCCTTTTGTTTGGGGCCTTCTGCGTCTACAGATTATTGATTTCGAGTTATAATGAGTGATAAAGGCAACAAAGGCTGGGTTATGGACCGGCTGGCCGGCCTCCCATCGAAGCACAACAGTCTTCTCGCTGTCATAAAGGCATTGTTTGGGGACACCCCCAAAATAGGCAAAGGCATCCTGATGTCGCCGGATCAGGGTGTAGAAATCCCTATGAAGCGTAAAGTCAATATAATGTCTCCTGGAAAAACCCAGGATGTAAGAGAAACACAAAACCTTGCTTTTGCCTGTGCGGGAAAATTTAATGGTGTAAGGACTCCAATCCATCTGCCCCTGACGGCCGGGCTCTGTCTCAAATCGGATTATAGGCTCTCGCTTGGGCCGTGGGCGTATCTTTTGCAGCCGATCTCTTAAGATACTGATGCCGCCATCATAGCCCTTATCCCGAAGCTCCTCGTATAGGCGCTGACCGGTAATATTGGGGAATTTCTTCAATAATTCCTTTATCTCCGGCTTAAAAGGATCTAATTTGCTCTGGCGTGGCACGCGACTCTTTTGGTCTTCTAGTACATCATGTCCCTCATCACGCTGTTTTCTGTGTTTGCGCAAAATCTTGCGAACTGTGTTTCGACCTATCTTAAAATGTCTGCTAAGAGCACGAATCCTCCAGCCCTCAGAGTGCATGCCCACCAATAATTGCTCCAATTCCTCTCTGCTTCGTATAAATAAGGCCATGGTTTACCTCTCAAGTAGAATGTTCTATTGATTCTGTCATTTGCCTCTTTGGGACAGATAAGCCTATTGTGATTTGCACCTGAATCGACAAATGAAAAAGTAATTTTTTATTCCTCATCCTTTGAGGATATATCTATTACTGTGTAGTAATTATTTTGTTTGGCTAGAAAAACCTTACATTCTTTGCCGATCAAATCCCGGGCCCAAAACTTATGGTCAGGTGAATAGCCAAGAATATTGGCCTGCCCATCTATAAAACTTACTTTGTTTTAAAAGGATTGGTTTTACCAGGCCACAGAATTTATAATCAGTTAATTCGCCTTCCTCGATAATGGTAAAAGTAAGACACAGATATGGCCCGAAAGGCTCCATTTGCCTTCTTTAGCTCCAGAAAATTCTGCTTTGAAGAAACCTTCCGGTATATCCTTAAATATAAATTCCATAACCCTCCTCCTTTGCTAAAATCCATAAAAAGCTATGTATACTAACTATATTTCTTTAGCTTCTCTGTCGACTTGCTCTTGGTGCAGCACAGTCTTCTTTTTCTTGAACCGGTTTCGGCTTACTTACAATAAGGGCTTTTTTCAGGGTATCGAGTGCATCCTGTGCTATACGAATGCTTTTACCTATCTGGGGTGAGAGGCAAAGGATATCGCCTTCGGTAAGGTGTGACAAACTTTCCGGACCAACCCCTTCAACTAGCGATAAACAGTGCTCCTGCATCGACCTAAGTTTTCCGCTGAGGACCAGACCGGCCCGGCTTAACCGATTATCCC
The DNA here is from genome assembly GCA_030610915.1 of Pseudomonadota bacterium. The sequence goes on from JAUWQS010000115.1 coordinate 3,394, forward strand.
CTCGCTTTTGCACATGAGGGCCCTGGTGAGTAATCTGCTGCGGGTTCATGAGGATGGCTTCATGCTCGGATCTTGGACGAGATAGTAAGGCTGTGATTAACTCTTGCGTTTGACGCACAGTTAGTCGATGTTTCCGGATAGTTAACAGGACCTCTTCCTGGTTGCAACGTTGCAACCGGGCTAGTTTCCAACCAGCACTGACCTTGATAAGGCCAAGTTTTATGCTCTCTTTAACCTCATCACTCAATTGCTCAATGAGGCTGTTTCGACGACAAACCCAGCTTTTATGGCGACCGAGCAAGGAGGCTATCTCTATCTGCATCAAACCATTTTCACAGTACAGTGAATGCACTACCATAGCCTCTTCCATATCGCTTACAGACTTACCAACCCAATTTAGTTGCAAAATGGCCGCCTTGCCCGCATGGGGACCTATATCCAATACCCTGGCCTTTATACATTTTTTATTTAGCTTTCGAGTGGCACGAAGCCTTTTGAAACCATCAATAAGCTCATATTCATTATTCTTGGCCTTACAGACCACCACCGGCGACAGTTGACCGTATTTTTCCATAGACTTAAACACACCAAGATCTGAAGCGGGGCTGACTATACGAAACTGCCCATACAGCTCCCTTATCTTCGACAGTGAAATATCTATGGGCTCAGCTTCTATTAATTCCTTATCATTCATAGCCGATTACACCTTAGCCGTTTGGCTGTGTTTGATGTTTGGACAACCCAAAAATCACCTTCCACCTCAAACTCCTCTCCCATCTCATAACCAGAGGGCACGCTTGTGTGCCACACAAGCCCAAGGCTTCCTTCGTGCTCCTGAACTATAGCCAGTTGGCGCCGTACCCTGGCTGCAAGCTCATTAATGAAAGTTAATACTCGCTCATCCTTATCCTCATCCCACTGGACCAATACCCCACGATAAATAGTGAGCCCATATGTAAAACCCCTAACACCTGCTCCCATATTCGGTAGATCATTTACATCGAGGATATTAATTACATTTAGCGCCTTGTTTTTCATCTGCACCTGCCTCCTTTTACTCATAGATCTTTTTATCAGCCAATAATATTCTTCAGCTATCGATCATGTGAATGGGCGTATTTTATTCAGGAGCCAGACAGGGCAACATCTTGTCTTGTATCTGTCCTTTTCCCCCTCCATTCACCAAGAAGACACACCTACCAAGCTTTGCCGGGACGATCCTGTCTTGTATCTCACCCCTGACCCACTTCTGATACCTTTTGTCTTGATTGTGTTTTATTTTGCTAAAGTGTCAGCATCGCATCTTCTGCGTCATTTGATGCTTGTAATTCTTGTTGCCATAGCCTCTACGTGGAAATCTATCTACGACTGTCCCCGAAGATCCACAAAAGTGACAACGCCCCTTTTTACCCAACCTGCCTTGCCCCTGAAAATTTTTAACCTCAACAGTAGTTTTTGGATACGATAATGGCATATTACACCCTGTAGATACTGGTGTAGAAGCCCTATCATCCATATCCGCCATATTTTTTTTCGCTTGCCGTTCTCGACGCAGACCTTCGGCCTTACGATGGGCAATTTTTCCTTTTTCAGTTTGACGGTATTTTTTTTGGGCATCTCGGTGTGCACTACGTCTTTTAGCAGTACGGCATTCATCACTACAGTAAGCCTGCCCCCTCCAACAACTCGAACAGATATAGAAAAGACATTCACACCAACCACAACAAATTTGACGTAAAAGCAAAATAGATATGTCTCCGGCCTTGCAAACATCCGGAAGACATAGTATAAGGTAAGGATAATTGCTTTTGAGCTTCCGGGTTGTTTGCTGAAGCTCTACTAAAAAGCCCGAAGAGGCAACTTCGGGCTTTTGTTTTTTTTATCCGCCGCAGGATACTGAAATAGAAACCTCAAATGGATTACACTCGATGAACCTTCTCTAAAAAATTATATCTTATGATGAATGAAGGTATGACGGAAAATCAAGGGAAGGGTTTTTTTCCTGATAAGGGTTGCTCAGATTCAAAACTGCAAAATCAGTTCTGATCTGCCTCGCCCTTGGCGAAAAATTTAGTATTTGGTGGGTCTCAAAACAGGTGCTCGATTTTTTTGAAACACCGATTAAATGGGTTTCATTTCCGGCGGTGGGTGGGACCATTCTTTACTGGTGATAGCAGGCAAAGGAGCATCAGTAAGGCATTTATGAAGGATATCGACTTGGCGCCGACTTAGTGCCGACTTGCGGGATTTTATTAGATATGAACAATCAAAAGGATGGTATGGCGAAATAAGAGCTGTGAGTTTAATCTCTTAGGAAAGCAGCCTCTTTACCCATATCCGAAGCGAATTGGCCATATAGGCTGGGGCCGAATTAAGGAAAGCCTCAAGCCAACTTGCCTGATGTGGAGTTACCTCTTTGGCAGGCTCAAGAGTTAAGTCGCCAAATTTACATGCCACGACACAGAGGCCGCAGCCGATACACCGAATTTTATTAAAGAGGAGCCTCCTCCCGGACATTGTCAAGGCCCC
>JAUWQS010000116.1 GCA_030610915.1 Pseudomonadota bacterium
ACAGTGTATAAGATTTGTTAGTTCCAATTGAAATAATGAATTGCACATCCATGTGTTATTACAGTATATTTTGCCATACGGTTTAAAACATGAGAGTATGTTCCTTTATGCTATGGATGACCGCGAAAATCGGTGTTAAGGGCGACTTCTCTCTGTGGCTCAACAAATTGATTCCCCTGAATAATGAAAATAAATGTGAGCCGTGTGATGAACAGGGTAATGATAAGAAAAAGGGGAAAGTTGTTCAATATTATGAATCAAAGTATAATGAGCTGAAGACTAACGGTACCCTCAGAAAAATGCTTGCTGAAAAGCATGAGAGCCAGGAACAATACTGCGCAATTCTAAAAAAGGCAGACTATGAAATTATTAATTTTAAAGCCGAATTAAAATCTCCCCTGATAACCGGAATCGGGCAGCCTCACCCCAATGAAGTCGGAATGGTTTTTGATCATACTATGGGAATTCCTTATATTCCCGCATCGAGTGTCAAAGGAATTGTCCGATTTGCCCACATGTTGGAATTGATCGAAAGTGACAATCTGTCTGATTATACTGATTCAAATAAAGATGGTGAATATATTATTGAATCTAATTTGAAAACTTTAATACCCGCTATTTTTGGCGGTGATGCAGACGAAGAAAAAAAAGGAAAAAAGAAAACGAAAAAGCTGAAAGGCAAAGTCATTTTTCTTGATGCCTATCCCAACAAGGTTTCCGATCTGCATGTTGATATAATGAACCCACATTATGGTGATTATTATAGTGATGAAAAAGGGGAAACACCTCCTGCTGATTACCTTGATCCCACCCCCATCAAATTTCTCACAGTAAAGCCGGGAACAGTATTTACATTTAAGGCATTGGTTTCAAAAAATTCGGATTTTCTTCTCAAACCTCTAAAAACCGCTTTTCAAAAGGCTCTTGAAGATGAAGGCGTGGGCGCAAAAACTGCGGTTGGTTATGGGCGGTTTGAGATACAAAGTGACGCTAATAAAGCGGATAATTTCTCAGCAGGGGAACAGGATAAAGTTGCTGTTCCAAAAGCTCACACCCCAGTCGAGAAAATGCTTAAGAACTTGGATTCGCTCAATAATACAGAAATAGGGCGAATTTTAGGTGAAATTGTGAACAACATGGAGAAAGAGCTTAAAACAGTCGAAGATAAGGCAGTAATAGCAAAAGCAATAAAAGAAAAATTAGAAACAAAGGCGTTCAAAAAGCTTGACAGAAAGAAAGACAGATATCTTTCTAAATTAATCGAACATTCGAATATGCCCAATGATTGATTCGTTTTCGGAAGAAAATAAAAAGCATGCAGCGCTGTCTATGAAGACGTATTGGGAAAAGCATGGAAAGTGGAAAAAGGAAGATTGTTCTAAAAAGCAATGGGCAAAGGTACAGAAGATAAAATCAATTCTTGGAGACGAGTAAGACAGAGAATTGCAGAGGCCAGTGGTTAGTGGTCAGTGGTTAGCGCCCAAATTTCTCATTTCTAATACTGACCACTGACCACTAACCACTGATGTTTATTGAGTTGATACAAATATACTTTACTTTTAGGCAGACTATATGCTAAGTATACTGGCATGATTGATAGACCATTTTGGATAAACCGACTGGAAGAGGCTTGGAAGAGGGTACCGGTTGCCTGGTTGGCCGGTGTCCATCGTGTTGGTAAAACCACACTGATCAAGAGCCTCGGGGAGGATCGTATTTTATATTTGAACTGCGATCTGCCTGTTGTAGAAGATATGGTCGCGCAGCCGGAGATTTTCTTTCGCAATTGCGATCGGCCGATTGTTGTCTTTGACGAAGTGCATCAGCTTCGCGAACCGAGCCGGATTCTGAAGATTGGCGCCGATCAGTTTCCCCATTTGAAAATCGCCGCAACCGGTTCCTCAACTCTGGCGGCCACAAGAAAATTTCAGGACACACTGACAGGAAGAAAACGTAATGTCCGCCTGGCGCCTGTTATATGGGATGAAATTGGTTCCTTTGGAAACGCTTCCATCGAAAAACGGCTTTACCGCGGCGGCCTGCCGCAGGCCCTGCTTGCGCCCCGGAAAGAACCGGAATTTTATCGGGAATGGATGGACTCATTTTTTGCGCGGGATATTCAGAAACTATTCGCTTTTCGCAACCCGGAAAAATTTAACTCTTTATTCGAATATATTCTCAGGCAAAGCGGTGGTTTGATAGAAACTTCGAGGGTAGCCGGTGCCATAGGCGTCAGCCGCTCTACCGTCGATACCCACATTCGAGCGCTGGAGGCGACCCATGCTGTGACAATTGTGCGCCCATTCTTCGGAAGCGGACAGAAAGAAATCGTTAAGATGCCGAAGATCTACGCTTTTGACACGGGATTCGTAAGCTTCAGTCGTGGCTGGGATCCCCTTCGACCGGATGATTGCGGAATCTTATGGGAGCATGTTGTTCTTGAATATCTGCAAGCCCATGCCCATAACTATGAGATCAATTATTGGCGCAACAAATCGGGTTTGGAATTGGATTTTGTTATTAGAAGAAACCGTACGGAAGTAGACGCTATTGAATGCAAGTGGAATCCCCGGCAATTTGATGCGGGAGCGCTAAAGGCATTTCGCGCCTTTTATCCCGGCGGTAAAAATTATATCATATGCCCCGATGCCGGACCGGGTTATGAAAGGAGCGTTAATGGTATTAGTGTTTTTGCCGTCAATCCCCGGCAATGGCTCGACAAATTTATCGAGGCTAAGGTTGGCAGTCTCGTAAAAAGTCGGAAAAATACTCTTTTGTCATTCTGAGCGATAGCGAAGAATCTGATATCATTGAGATTCTTCGTCGCTTCGCTCCTCAGAATGACATGGGTGAAGGGCTCCTCAGAATGACACTGCGTGGACTTTTTACGATTTCATCAAGGTTGTATAACCACAAAAATTACGATTTTTTCTATTTGGCAATAGGTTCCCATGAAAATTTCTATAGGGATCTGAAGCGTTATCTGAAATGAAGGTGAACTGGATGACGTAGAGATTGAAAGACCGGTCGGGAAGATGGCGGCATGTAGAAAATTGTATTTGGTATAATTGGAGATAGTTCGCATTTATTCGCAGGGATATAATACAATTCGAGGGAGGTTTGATGGATGAACAGAAAACCTGTTGATATTGCACAAGAATACAAGGCCGTATTGCGGCAAAAGCTGGGGAAACGATTGAAAAAAGTGATCCTTTATGGTTCACAGGCGCGTGGTGATGCCTGGGAGGGATCAGATTATGATGTTTTAGTATTGGTTGATGAAAGAACACCTGTAATTCGTGAGGCTATTATAGATGCGGGTGTGGAGATGATGGACAGGTACGAGACACTGTTTGCGGCATTGATTTACGATGAACAGGAATGGCAGCGGGCGCATGGATTCCCGCTCACATGGAATATTGAGCAGGAGGGCATTGCGGTATGAATGAATATAAAGCCACCCCCGATGTGTTAAGGGCCATGCTGAGGAAAGCCATGGAAAAACTCGCATCTGCGCGGAAGAATCTGGATTCAGGATTTTATGGCGATGTCGCTTCAAGGGCCTACTATGCCGCTTTTCATGCCATATCGGCTGTTTTGGCAGATCGTGGATTGACCTTTTCTTCTCATGCTCAAACGCTCGGAGCCTTTAACCGCGAACTTGTAAAAACGGAAATTTTCCCCGCCGATACGTTCAGAAAACTTCAACGTCTTTTTGAAGATCGACAAGTTGCAGACTACGACTGGAATATTTCTGTTGACAGGGAAACCGCGGAAAAAGACCTGGCCGATGCCGAGTGGTTGGTTAATGCATGTCTTGAGTATCTCGAACGGCAGGCCGGGCAACTCTTCGACAAGGAGTAAAAAAAGTATCATAATGAAAATTACAACATTGATATGCACTGTAGGCACAAGCCTTTTTTATCCGAATCTCCGCGATATAGACCCTTTTAAATATTATGAAAAGGTGTGTAATGTCCAGAACGGTAACTGGCAGGACGATAAGAAAACTTTGTCGGATTGCGGACTTTTGCAGGATCGTAAAAAGCTGGGGAGCATTCTCGAAAGCACAAAGAAATTTTATGAGTCCAAGAATTGGGTACAACTTGCGAAACAACTCGTCCTGTTGCCCCCTGATCTTCGTCTATGTGGCGCAGAAATTAATTCTATCGAGGCCATGATTCGAAAGAAATTTCTGAGAGATGAACGCAATCGGCTTATATTGCTTGTTTCAGACACAGATGATGGCAATGCCACAGGCTCTATCCTGAAGGCCTATTTTGAGGATAGCCGATGTCCCATCCAATTCAAAAACTGTGAATATAGGGCAGTTGCCGGTCTTCAGGATAAAAAACCCCTCGCCTTTCGCACGGAATGGTTGACCAATCTGGTTCGAATGCTGGGAGAAGAATTGCGTAAGTGGGGGAATAATTTTCTGGGGATTAACGCTACAGGCGGGTACAAGGCGCAGATCGCGCTGGCGGTTGCCTTTGGGCAGGCCACGCATTGTCCGGTATTTTATAAACACGAACGTTTCGACCAGATCATACAATTTCCCCAGGTGCCTTTTACGATTGATCTATCGCTGGTTAGGGACAACCTTAAATTGTGGGCGGATCTGGCGGAACCCTCTTCAATGCTCGAAAAAGATGAGATTGATGCTCGTTTGACCGGGAACGATGAACTTAAAGAAGCAATCTACCCATTGCTGGATGATGTGGAGATAAATGGGAAAATATACTTTGGATTATCGGCCCTGGGAATGGTCTACTGGGAGGCCTTTTCGATCAATAATCCCGATGTGACAATAAAGCCCGCCAATGCGGAGGTCAGGAGAGGCTGTCACTTTCGAGACGACAATTATCCCATCGGGTTCAAAGAATATGTTGAAAAGGTATATGACACATTCCCATCGCTGATCAGCGAGTGTCATTCACTGCCTTATTCAAAGAATAAGAGCATTACCAGAAATCGCTTTTACCTAAAAGGTGGCAAGATAATAGGCGAATATATTGATAAAGACGCATTTGGTGGCCGTTTTGAGATAATGACCGCCGCCACCAATGAACTGGAAAGAAAGTGGATCTGCAAGGAATTAACGAGGGGAATGGCCTGAGCATGGCAGCATCTTTGTTCTTACTGTTTAATCACCGGATTACCAAACATCAGAAGGCTGCGGCTCGTCTTTCTCTTGATGTGGATCGTATCATAAACCTACCTTTCGATTTGAAAGACCTTTGGTGTCAGGTTCCTCCAGGATTAAGCGAGATCAGGGATTATCTTGCGCCGATACGCGACTGGCTTAAATCAAAGGCCATGTCCGGCGATTACGTGCTCATCCAGGGAGATTTCGGCGCATCTTACCTGATGGTGATGTTTGCCTTTGATAATGATTATATTCCAATATACTCAACAACATATCGCAAGGCCGTTGAAGAAGATAGGGATGATGGATCTATTGAAATAACTCATAACTTTCAGCATCATATTTTTCGCAGGTACGGAATTTAATCAGAAATAATACCGCTCTTTGACAACTGAATACTGCAACGTTGCAATCCTTGATATCAGCCATGGCCGCCTTCTATAATATACGGCAAAAACAGGAGGCGGATCATGGTGGTATATATCAAGACCCAGGGAGCAAGGATTGTAAAGGAGGGAAGGCATCTTCTGGTCAAAAAGGGCGATGCCACATACAACACCCTTTTTACCTATAAACTCAACCAGCTCGTCATTTTCGGCAATGTGGAGATTACCCACCGTGCCTTTGTCCAGCTAATGCGCTATAACATTGATACGGTATTCCTGAGCTTTGATGGCCGGTACCTTGGACGCATTGCCCCTCCGGAGGCAAAAAATGTTTTCCTGCACAAACGCCAGTACCAGCTCCTCGATGAT
>JAUWQS010000420.1 GCA_030610915.1 Pseudomonadota bacterium
AAATCCTGTTCAACTATTGCAGAGGTATCCGAAACCGCTGGTTCGAAGATTTAAAGCAATTGGTCCCAGACGATGTGTCCTTAGCCACCTGGAACACAAAATCTTTGAAGGTAAAGGGTGCCGGTTCATCATGACCAATTCTGAGCTGGTCAAGGGGCAGATTATTGAACATTATGATGTGGATTCCGGAAGGATAAATGTCATCTACAACAGCGTTGATATTTCGAGGTTCAATCCGGAGGTCAAAGAAGAATACCGGGTGTCTGTCAGGAAAAAGTGTGGTGTCGAGGAATATGAGACGGCCCTCCTTTTTATCTCAAACGATTTTAAACTCAAGGGGCTCCAGTCAATCCTGAATGCCATGACCCTGATAGAGAAAGAAATCAGACTCATAGTGGTAGGAGATGATGACAAGGGGCCATACATGAAATGGGCAAACAGAAATGGCCTGGGCAAACGGGTACTTTTTTTAGGTCATAAAAGTGACATAGAGAAATATTACGCCGCCTGCGATATCTTTGTCCTGCCGACCCGTTATGATGCATTTGCCAATGTCTGCCTGGAAGCTATGGCTTGCGGGGTGCCCGTGATTACCACATGGTCTAACGGGGCCGCCGAACTGATCCGGGATGGGGAGAATGGTTATATATTGAAGACTCGGGAATCTGGAGAACTGGCCGGCAGGATCGGCGCCCTCGAATCACCGTCAGAGAGAGACAGAATGGGTGGAAATGGGGCCGTTCAGGCAAGACGCTTCACCATGGAAAAACATATTTCAGAGGTGCTCAGGCTTTACGAGAGAGTCAGCATCGAGAGCAGAGTATAGAAAATGAGGGATACGTAACTTCTCAATAAGGTCGGGTAAAATTAAAAACTGTTGAAATTGGAAATTAGAAATTTAGTTCATTCATCGTGAAATTCGTGTAAAAATGGCAAAAGAATTTAGTAGCTTATCTCACCGCAGACAGGCGAGACGCCTGTCCTACTGCGGGGAAAGATATCCAATTTCAAGTTTCAAGCCGTATTTCGAGAATCTCAATAACCGTGATTGGCCACAGACTTTCAGCTTTCAGCTTTCAGCTTTGAGCTTTGAGCTTTCAGCTTTTTCGGCTTGTCCGGGTCAGGGTAAAGGCTGCTTACTTGAATAATACCAACCACTCGACCACTCGACTGCTCGACCACTTGACGAGGTCCGGCAGTAAAACAGATTGCCTCATTTTCAACCGGGACTACCAGGACATCCTGAAATATGCCGGAGCGAACAGTTTTGATTTAATATGGCGGTATCATGGTGGTGAAACCATCAAAAATATCAGAGCAAGATCTGTAATTCGTCTTGAAATTCAATACCGTGGGGAGAAGAGACGTTTTTATTTAAAGAGGCACAACCGGGAATGCGTGGTTTTTCGAAGATTGCTTGCATTTTTTTATCCTAAATTGGCGCTGTCGCAAGGTCTCAGGGAATTCGGGAACATATGCGATTTTCGAAAATATAATCTCCCAACTGTTGAGCCGGTTGCGGCGGGAGAAAAAATTTCCCGATTCTTTCATGTGAGGTCATTTCTCATCACGGAGGATTTTTCTCCTTTTTTCTCCCTCGAAGACTTGCTGAGAGATCGGCCACAATTTTTGACGGGAAAAGATGGCGTTGCGAGGAAGAAAATTCTGCTAAAAAAGGTTGCTCTCCTGGCTCGAAGGATGCATCAGGGTGGATTCAATCACCGCGATTTCAACGCCACCCATATTTTACTCCATTATGGTAATGGTTCAGATATCCCCAAGATTGCCCTTTTTGACCTGCAACGAGTAGATAGAAGAAGATTTCTGAAATTTCGCTGGATGATCAAAAGCCTCTCCGAACTCAATTATACCTTGCCGGATGGGCTCTTTGAAGCAGAGGATAGAATTTATTTGCTTCAAGCTTACAAAGGTAAAAGCAGACTTCGCTGCTGGGATAGACTGCAATGGTTCTGGATAACGAGAAAAACAGTTAGAATCAGGAAGCACACTGAGAAGATGATGAAAAAGAGAGGTAACTACTCACGTAGTTAGGCTGAAGGTATTTAGGCTGAAGGCTGAAGGGGGCAGGAAGAGTGCTTTGACGGAGAAACACCTGCCCGCCATCGTGAGCTCAGGCGAGGCGGGCGGGGCAGATTTTTGCGTCAAACATGGCTTCAAAGTATTCCGTATTCCCGATTTTCCTAACAGTCTTCAGCCTTTAGTCTATCAATTTGAGTAAGTATCAGCTCTATGAATAGCGGAAGACATATGGCAGAAGCATGTAGCGGAAGGCTTCAGCCTTCCATGTGCTTCAGTCATACTGTGTTACGTGAATATGGAGACCTGAAGGTCTTCGCTACAGGGGCTCCGAAGGTATGTAGCGGAAGGCTTCAGCCTTCCATATGCCTCAGGCAT
>JAUWQS010000327.1 GCA_030610915.1 Pseudomonadota bacterium
TGGGCCGCCAATATCTTCCTGAGAAGAGAGCTGGTGTATGGAGAAGACTTCTGGAAGACCCTTTCCATCCCGATCCGGATATTCTTTTACGGGAAGGACAGCTCCGCCCAGTATTTTGACGGTGTCCTGAACCCGATTCTCGTAGTTATGCTTCCTTTTGCATTCTTGAGCAAAAAGTTGAGCCAGGATAAGATATTTTTCCTGTTGTTTTCAGTCTTTTTTCTCTTCATGGCATGTTTTCTCACGGTCATACGCGTGAGATATATCCTGCCGATCATCCCATTCCTGGCCATTCTGAGCGTGGTCGGAATAAAAAATATCGTTGAATGGGCAGGCAAAAAATCGCAACAGTTTCGACAGACAGGTCTGATTGGCATATCTGCCGTTACAATAATCCTTATTTCTTTTAATGTCGTCTATCTAAAAGATTATTTTAATACAATCCAGCCTGTGAGATACATCCTGGGTCAGGAGACAAGGAATGAGTTTCTGACCCATCACACAGCATGCTACCCCGCGATGCGGTATGTCAATGAAAACCTGCCGGACGATTCAAGGGTTTTCCTTATGTTTCTTGGAAGACGCTGCTACTATCTGGATCGGCCTTACCGTCATGAGGCCTCCTTTGGAATGCACACAATAAAGGGGATGGTCAGGGCCTCCTGGGATGAACGGGATTTTAAGTCATATCTACATTCCATGGGCTGCACCCATATCCTGATGAGGATAGATATGTTTAATAAATATTTGCACGATAATTTCCCGGAAGAGAAGATCGGACAATTTTTGAGTCTTGTGAAGAAATACTGGGAGCCGGTTTATCAATCGAACGGGCATGCGGTAATGGAGATAAAAATAACAAGATTCCCCCCGGACACACTGCCCCCTTCTTAAATTCCCCTTTTGCATTGACTCTTATGGTTGATGGTCTCGTAAAAAGTCGGAATATGCACAATTTCGTCATTCCCGTGAAAACGGGAATCCAGTCTTTTTAAGTACTTAGCCTTCTACGGATTCCCGCCTACGCGGGAATGACAGACTTTTTACGAATGCATCATGGTTGAATATCTATCCATCATAAAAGCGCCGACGAGTGATTAAGGAAACGTCCATTAAAATATAAATTTGTCAATCAACGATCGAGTTGTCTGGGGTTAGGACTTCCTATATGAAGCGAGTGAGTGGGTCAGCACTACACACTTGACAGACCCAATCCCACAGTCGCTTAAAAGAGAAGGGGGCTTAATCGCCCCCTTTTTTCTGTTTTACCCCCTCTACCTTCAGCCTAATAACCTGAGCAGTCACATTGTTTGTCGATTTACATTAAATAATGAGCATTAAGCCTGATACATATTTGAAATGCCGGTCTTTTGAAAATAATTTTAGACCATACTGCAATGCAACTGAGGCAATCCATATATCATTAGTCGGTATTGGTTTCCCACTTTCCTTTAAACTATTCAGGACTTCAGCATACAATTCTGCAGTATCCTCATCAATGCCATACATCTTCACACGTGGTGTATCCAAAAATTCTTCCAGTTCTTTTTTGTTTTCCGGCTCTCGATTGCCGCCTTTGAAACCGGATAGCAGTTCGCCAATACTAACAGCACAAATTCCTATTTCATGAGATTGCCGCAAAACTTCAATAGTTTCAGGATCTCCCTTCATGGCATATGAATAAATATTCGTATCAATCAGAACTTTTTTCATAACCAGAGCTCCTTGTCTATTTTCCTTTCCGTATCAATTTTTCCCTGGATCTTATCAAATTCCTTTTGAGACCACCTTCCGAATATATGGTCTAAATCATGGTATACTGTTGTAAACTTTTTTTCTTTTATCATGCCGAAATGCTGCCTCATTGTATCTATTACAACCTGATTTACACTTTTACCTTCCTGTTTGGCTGCCTGTTTCATCTTTTCCGACAGAACAGAATCTATTCCTCTTACAGTTATTGTTTTCATTGTGTTTACTCCCTTATTAAATGACATCGTAACTCGCAATCATTATGATATCATACTATACAACCATTTTCAAAGTGTCAAATAATTTTCTCGTTCCCACACAGGAGCACTGTGAACGAGGTCAAGTCCCAATCCCTGACCCATAGCTTATGGCTCGAACACTTTCAATCCGTGAACCGAACGAAAATGTTCGTCCAGGGTAAAGAGAGAAACCTCATGATGCAGGCATACCTGGGCGATTATGACATCCATTGGCGGAATAGTAATGCCTTTTTTGCGCAACGAGGCATCTAAATCACCGGCGGCATCCCAGACGGTTTCGTCAAATGAGAGACGGATTAAGGCGTCGAACAAAGGCAATATTTTCTTTCGCTCCGAAGGACGAAGGCCTCGTTTAATTTCGAATATGACCGGCCCGCAGGTAAGCGCGCGGTCATCTTTCAGCAATTCTTGAGTAATCGCGACGATATTGGATGTTTTGCCCAGTAACGCATCGATCCAGACGGAGGTGTCCAACAAAACTGATTCAGTGTCACCTGCCATTTCCGATCTCCTCCAGCCACTGAGCACGCCTCATATCCGCTTTATCGCCTTCATTAATTGCCTTTTCATCGACATCGACAGTTCCAAGAAGACCTGCAAGTTTTTTTAATTTTGCCCTCCGGATGTACTCCTTAACCGCTAATGCCACCGCGCCGGTTTTGGTCTTTGCGTGGGTCAAATTCAGCAATTCTCCGATCAGATTTTCATCCAGGGTAACCGTCGTTCTCATGATAACCTCCATCACAATATTTATAGTGCATTTTGTGGTAATTCCTACCACAAGTCAAGGAAAAACAGCAGGGAAATGAGGTCAGTTCCACACTCCTGACAACCTCATCCCCACAGTCGCTTAAAAGAAAAGGAGGCTTAATCGCCCTTTTTTTTAAGTGGAGGTCGTGTACTCGGCCCTGACAAAATACAAGTTGACTTATAACGTTATCCGTTATATCTATCATACTATGATAGAAAGCTTCAGGTGTAGTGAAACGGAGAAGATATTCAATCGGCAGTTTTCCCGGAAACTGCCTCACAGTATTCAAAGAATAGCGTTTCGGAAGCTCAGGATGCTGAATCGGAGTTCTTCAATCCAGGATA
>JAUWQS010000127.1 GCA_030610915.1 Pseudomonadota bacterium
CCACCGTCACCAAAAAGACCGTTATTGAACTTCAGTCGGTTATGAAAACCGTTGACGGTATCCTGAAAAAGACTCTTCCCGAACAAGGATACAAAAGAGTTGGTGTTGAGTTTAAGCCCTTCCTTGATATGACAGGAAGAGACATCACCAAAACTCTGGCTGAACATGGCGGAACTATTGCACCAGACCAAATACTTGGAGCGACTACTTTTAAGAACCTTAACGCTTTAATAGAATTAGCCTATAACCATGATAATACGACTATAGAGAAAACAGCCTACCATGAACTGTACCATGTCGGAAAACGGTGGCTGTTCGATGAAAAGATAAACAAGAGAATGTCAAAGGCTTTTGCGAATGAAGAAGCCGAGGCCGAAGCATTTGCTGACTTTGCTATGAAGGGTGTTAATCCTAAAGCGTTTATAAAAAGGCAGTTTGACAGATTAAAGAGACTTTTCAAACTTATACGCAATGCTTTACAGGGCAAGGGATATTTCTCCCCGGAGGATGTGTTTGAGAAACTGTACGCAGGCGGATATGAAATGCAACCTGCTACTAAGGAGGGGGTTAAACTTTCTAAAGCACAGAAGATGCTTGCAGAGGGTAAGGGGACGAGCTTCAGTATTGAAAAAGGCGTATCCATGCTATCCGTTAAAGAACCCACTATTGATGCCATCCCGCCTGAAATCAGAAAGATATTTGCCGAGTATCTGGATGTTGCGCCAGCAGAAGTAAAAACGGGCATAAAAGATACCAAGAAAATGAAAGACAATCCAAGTTCGCCGGAGGGGTTTAATATGCCATCTGAGGGAAAGGGACGACAAGTCCTTGACCTTATCCAGTGGAAGATTCAAGACAGATTAATTAACTTAAAGAAGGCACAGAGTGCTATCGAGAAACAGAAAAAGGTTGTACTTGAAGATGACTCGAATGTCTATCAGGCAGAAGAGCTATATCACTACAAAACCACCAAACGTATAAATATAGCCGACACTGAACTATTTAACCCGCTTATAGAATCAATACACGAATCTGGCCATGACCTTGAGGATGTTGAATTATTTTTAAGGGCAAGACACGCGCCAGAGGCCAACAAAAGACTGCAAGAAATCAATCCGAACCGAGAAGACAACACAGCCTTGTCTGGTATGTCTAATACAGAAGCGGGTAAAATCATGGCGAAGCATGGCAGTGACAAATCAATGCTTGAAGTTGCTGGGTTAATCGATACCATCACAAAAGCCACCAGAGAAACACTTGTAAAAGATGGTCTTGCAACCAAGGAACAAATAAAAGCGTGGGAAGGTGCTTATAAATACTATATCCCCTTAAAGAGAGCAGGGCACGAACTCACAATGCCTAAAAAGGGTCGCGGGATGTATGTTGGTGGGCAAGAAGTACAAAGAAGGCTTACAGGAAGCGCAGAACTTAAACCCATAAATATAGTAGCGAACATATTGGCACAGCACGAAGCAACCATCATAAGGGCCGAAAAAGCCAAAGTCGGCAGGGCAATGTATAAACTTGCAAAAGAAAACCCAAGCAAGGAGCTATGGGAAGCCGACCCGGCAGAGGTTAAGCCGTTTCTAAAAGAGAGAGCGGGAGATGTGAAACAGCTCGACCTGCTCACCGGATTACCAACTTCTCTTAGTGAGGTAGTTTACGGCAGAGATATTCTTTACAAATTCAAAGACAATGTTTTTGTCACAAAGATAGACGGCGTTGAGCATGTGGTTGTTTTTAATGACCAGAACGTACATGCCCTAAGAATAGTTGGTGCTCTTAAAAACTTAGGTGCAGATAACTCAAGTGCTGTTATAAATATTATTTCGAAAATAACCAGAGTTTTGGCCATCGTTAACACAAGTGCAAACCCTGAGTTTATTATATCCAACTTTGCGCGTGATATTCAAACAGCCGGGTACAATATTAACGATACGGAAGCTAAGGGAGTTAAGATAAAGATTTTCAAAGACGTATTCAAGGCATTACAGGGGATACGTCAAGGTGTAAGAGGGAAATACGATACTGAATGGGCGAAGCACTATGAATCTTTTGAAAAGGCTGGGGCACAAACCGGATGGATTGATTATTATAAAGACATAGAGAGCAGGGAAAAGAGCCTAAAGAAAAAATTAAATATGCTCAAACCCGGTACTTGGCCTGCAATGCAACGAGCAATGAGGGCTACGTTTGACTTTGTAAGTAATGAAAACACGGCGGTTGAAAATGGGATAAGACTGTCAACATATAAACATCTACAAGACATAGGATTGAGCGATGCCAAGGCAGCCTCGGCCGCAAAAAACCTTACAGTAAACTTCAACAGAAAAGGTGATGCCTCTCAGGCATTGAACGCCCTCTATCTGTTTTTTAACGCCAGCGCCCAAGGAAGCGTAAGGCTTATGTATGCCGCCGCCAGTAGTCCTACTGTAAGAAAGATGATGGTCGGGACTGTGGCTTTTGCTACGATGTTAGATATTTTAAACAGGTCTATTGGTGGTGATGATGACGACGGTGAAAAGAGGTATGACAAAGTGCCATCGTGGGTAAAAGAAAACAATCTGGTTATCATGAGGCCAAGCGGAGATTACTTTAAGATACCACTACCGTGGGGCTATAATACCCTCCACGTTTTAGGGCAGACAATCGGTGAAGCGGTTGATCCTAATTACCAGAAAGATTTCAATGCTCTTGCGTCTGCCGGTAGATTGGGTGGCGCAGTATTGGCCTCTTTTAATCCGATGGGTAGTGAAAGCTCCATATTGCAGATACTATCGCCTACAGTTATTGATCCGTTTATTCAATGGAAAGAAAACCAGAATTTTGCAGGAATACCATTAAGGCCGGAACAGAGTCCTTTTGATGTGCCAAAGCCCGAATATCAAATGTACTGGAAGAACGCAAGGGGGCCATCAAAGTGGGTAGCTAAAAAACTTAACGATATCACGGGTGGTGATGAAGTTGATCCTGGATTAGTTAATATGTCCCCCGAGGTATTTGATTCGTTCATAGACACCTTCACTGGTGGAGCTGGAAAGTTCCTTGATAACACATTAAAGCTACCAAAAACACTTTCTAAGGAAGACCCCGATGTAAGAAATATCCCATTTGTGAGAAGAATGTACGGGGAGAAAGGTGATTTTTATCTAAGGACAAAGTTCTATGATAATCTTGGAGAAATCAGATATGCTGAAAAGGGCATAAAACACTATCGGGAAACCAGGGACAGGAAAAACCTGGTGAGTCTCAAAAAAAGCAAGCCCACAGAAATAAGGTTTATTTCAAGAGCAAAAGATGTTAGAAAAGCAGTTGAGGAATTACGTGATAGACAGAAGAAAATTAGAAGCCGCAACTGGACGGCGAAGGAAAAAGAGTTACGAATTGAGGTTGTCGATAAAAAGATTAGAAAAACCATGGCAAGGTTTAATAAGCGATACTTTAACAGCAAGTAGAAAAGCACAGAATAAAATTTATGGAAACAGGAGGAAATAGTTATGAGCGGTACACGAGTACTTGGAGATAGTTTGGAAACCACATCAGAGGGTTTACATCTGCATGATAAGTTGGTGAAAACCAAGAAGACAGAGGTATCAATAACGGCGTCGGTTTTGATCTACACAGTTCTAACAATTAAGGCGAGTGCAAACCTAACAAGGATTATGCTGGTAATGCCGGAGCTTAACGCAGATATGGTAACAGCGGTAATTTCGATAACGAACTCTGATGGGATAGTGATTTATGAGTCAAGCGCTTGCGGGGAAAGTGATACCCACATAATAGCCCCAGATCCCGCCGTTCCGTTAGTAGGCACCAATACTGTGACATTGACAACTGACAAGGCTCCGGGTGGCACGGGCACCGCCACAGTGGTTCTATATCTGGAAGGAGGAAAATAAAATGGCGAAGACTCATGATGATAAAGACAGAGACCAGAGTGAAGAGGTAGTAATTGCTCCAGTTATTCTGCACAGCGTAAAGATAAAGACAAAAGTTAAGGAAGTTATCTCTCCGGTACTTATCCCGGTTGAGATTGAGAAACCTTCTTTTATCGACAAGGAATACGAAAGACCTGTTCTGGTTGATAAGGAATATGAAAAGCCCGTCTTGGTAGAGAAGACCTACGAGCGTCCGGTTGTTACCGACAAGAAATATGAGAGGCCGATTGTTACGGACGTGGAATGCGAGAGACCAATCTTAATTGACAAGGAATACGAGAAACCTGTTGTCGTTGAAAAAGAATATCCAATACCCGTTCCTAAAGAAGCTCCTTACGATTTACCTGTTGTGGCTATTGAGGAGATCAAGGGTCTTGCCACGGAACTAACTGGCATGTTGGCCAAAGCCAAGGCTATGATTGGTGATCTGAATGAAGCGAAAGACCTTTTAGTTAAAACTATAACTGAAGTTAAAGAATCTATTCCCAAAGAAATCGTTATGCCGAATATAATTTACAAAGATCATGTAGTGAAGAATGTTGAAATTGTGAAGGAAAAAGTCACAGTGGTTGGCAAAATTATAGCAAGGGAAAGGATGGTATAGTGAATGACAAAATCACACGACTTTCAGCATAAGAGAAAAATCTCCGAGATCGATTCTGGCGAGACTGAAAATTGGGTATCATCTGACGGTGGGACAGTTTGGCATCCTCAAAAGAGTGATACCGATGGAAGGGCTATTGTTCTCACTGGCTTAGTGCCTTATGATTATGACTATATCGCTTTATCGTATGACGGAGACAATTTAGTGGGAGTAGTTTACAAAACAGATGGTTCCGGTGGTACAACAGTGGCAACGCTTACCCTGGCTTATTCGGGCGGAATTTTAACAAGCATTACAAAAACTTAGGAAAAATAGATGTGGCGATTTAATCCTTTTACTTCTACTATAGATTATTACGAGCCTGCTGGGTCTGTTGAGGCGCATGATCTTGGTGGTGGAGACCATATAGCTGATACCTTAGAGAACTTAAACTCAAAAGTATCAGATGGAACTTTAATTGATACAGGCGATGCAAGGTTATCCGATGAAAGGGACCCTACCGCTCACGGTTCGGAGCATACAGACGGGACAGACGACATTCAGAGTGCTACAACGGAACAAAAGGGTCTTGCTACAAGTACTCAGATAACTCTCCTTGAGTCGCTTGATGCAGAATATCAGAGCATAAGCGACTGGTTAGATAATGTAACTCTTGGGGATAACGGTTTAACTTCAATTCCTGAGATAGTTCTTGTCCCACGAGCAACAGCTTTGAGTGATGTTCAAGGTGGGATGTATTATAGTTCAGTGGATGATTCGGTTTATGTATGTACTTCGGCAGTTTAAATAAAAAATAGGAGGATTTTAAGATGGCGATTACCTGGCGTAAATTGGCATATGAAAATGATGTAATGTTAAACTCTGTGGCAGATGCTAACAGTGTGTTGTATTCGGTGAGTGACGATACACCCGCTGCTCTGGCTATGACTGCAAGTACCATTGTGGCTCGACTGGCTGCTGGGAATGTTGTGGCGGCAACAGTTGGAGAAATGCAGACACTACTTAATGTAGCAGATGGTGCAACAGCTAATGTTAAGGCGAATGGTGCTGAACTGGACACGGGAACGGATGATGCCAAGTTTGCTACGGC
>JAUWQS010000444.1 GCA_030610915.1 Pseudomonadota bacterium
ATTTTAAAATGAAAAAACACCCTGCAGCATTTCTCATTGTTCAATGTTCATTTGGGGCAGTATCTCTACGCCTGCACTGCTTTGTGGGGACTACCCAAATTTCTAATTTCCAATTTCAAGTTTCAAGCCGTGAACGGCTACCAAAAATATTTATGAGGACTTTTGATTTTGCGCATAAGAATTGCTTTTTTGGGAAATATTACGAGGACTATAGAGGACTATAGAGGACTATAATTGATGCATTCGTAAAAAGGGAGATGAAAGAATACCAACGATTGTAAAAAAGAAGAGTATCGACTCAATGAATAGTGGAAGGCATACGGCAGAAGCATGTAGCGGAAGGCTTCAGCCTTCCATATGCTTCAGTCATACTGTGTTATGTGAATATGGAGACCTGAAGGTCTCCGCTACAGGGGCGGGGCTGTGCAAGGTTCAAAGGCGTAACCTCTACGCCCAAACCCCGCTTTCGGAAGATGGAAGCAGCTACGTGTCTGGATTTGCCCCTATTTATTGAACTGATACGAAGAAGACGAGTCACTGAAAAGAGACATCAGAGAAATCGGCGTCAATGCCCATTGGAAATATATTCAAAAGGCCGACACAAAGTTCAAATTGACGTCAGGAATCTGTTATGTTATTGGGCAGTTTGAAAACTGCAATGAGCGGCATGGATCTGGCAAAACATTTTACTTACTTATGGACGTTTCGTATATTCTATTTGGTAACGGTGGAATGTTGGGGTTTCAACCATCCCCGTAAGGGACACTAATATGATTAAAGCTTTGATCACAGGCATCACAGGCCAGGATGGGTCTTATCTTGCGGAGTTTCTCCTCTCAAAGGGTTATGATGTCCATGGACTTATCCGCAGGGCAAGCACATTCAACACAGGAAGGATAGACCATATCTACACGGACCCGCACGTGGATGGCGCAAGGCTTTTTCTCCATTACGGCGACCTTTCTGACTCCGGACAACTTACCAATCTCATTTATAATATCCGGCCGGATGAAATATACCATCTCGGCGCCCAGAGCCATGTCCGTGTAAGTTTCGACATGCCGGAATATACAGGCGACATAACGGCTATAGGGGCAACGAGGCTTCTTGAGGCAGTCCGCCGAAGCGGAATAAATACAAAATTTTATCAGGCATCATCATCGGAACTCTTTGGAGCCTCCCCTCATCCTCAGAACGAACACACCCCTTTTTATCCAAGAAGCCCTTATGCTGCGGCGAAGGCCTATGCCTACTGGATGACGATCAATTACAGAGAGGCGTACAATCTCTTTGCCTGTAACGGCATACTCTTCAACCACGAATCGCCAAGGAGGGGCGAGACATTTGTCACAAGAAAGATAACTCGGGCAGTTGCAAATATCCTCACAGGGAAGCAGAAAAAACTCTACCTTGGAAACCTGAATCCAAAAAGGGACTGGGGATTTGCCCCGGAATACGTGGAGATGATGTGGCTTATGCTTAATCAGGATGCGCCCGATGATTATGTGGTGGGCACAGGGGAGAGCCACTCTGTCAGAGAATTTGCAGACCTGGCATTCTCCTATGCAGGGATCGAAATAGAGTGGAGAGGGGAAGCAGCGGAAGAAAAAGGCATTGTAAGGTCGGTCAAGAAAGGTTATGATACAACGATAAAGACAGGTGATATAGCAATAGAGGTGGACCCGCGGTACTTTAGGCCAACAGAGGTGGAATGCCTGAAGGCGGACATCACAAAGGCAAAGCTGAGGCTGAAGTGGGAACCAAGGATCACATTCGATGAGCTTGTCAAGATCATGGTGGATTACGACATGAAACTCTACGGGCTTGAGCCGGTGGGTGAAGGGATAAGAATATGCGGGGAGAAGTCCTTCTCATATACGAATCACGAGACATCCCTTTGTGAGAATGAGAGGCTGCATGGGAGTAGATAAAAGGCACCGGAAAGAAAAAAGAGACAGCCAGGCAAAGGGGGAAACACCATAAAAAGGCGATCTCCGGCATTAAAAATATGCGGGGTGAGGAAAGCCCATTTATAATGGGTATTTTTGTAATAGCTCAATAAATAGGAGCAAACTCCGGTATGTAAAAGTGATTGTGAATCTTAGCCATTCACGGCTTGAAATTGGAAATTAGAAATTTGGGAGAGATGAAACGAATTTACGAGTTGACAGGCTTCGGCGTGAGCTCAGTCGAGTCGTACAAAAGCATGAAGGCCGAG
>JAUWQS010000089.1 GCA_030610915.1 Pseudomonadota bacterium
ATCTCTTCAGCCTTGATTTTCCAGACGTAGAATATAATCAGAAATATGGCAGCCACAGTTACCGCAATAAGAAAGACACATCTGAACACCGGCGCGGCGCCGGCAAGAAATCCGAAGGCGGCGCCGGTATTCCTGACATGAGTTATGTTGAAAAGACCATCTACGACCGGAAGAGAGCCATAAATAGATACATTTGAATTTATGTAACATTTGGTACTCTGGTCAAGAAGAACAACAAGCGCCGCAACGATAAAAAAATACGCGTAGGTCTTTTTCAAATCATTCCTCCGGCAAAATTGTATAAAATCAGTAAATTTACGATGTGCTTTTTTGATTTTATTATGCCCTCCTTTATCAGATCTGTAAAGTAATCGGCGTCCTTCATTTACCAGTTTACACTTTTTTTTAAAAGGCATATATTTTTTGCCTAATTCAGGATACCGAAACTTGAAATTAGAAATTAGATAACGCATTTACATGCCTCTGTTTTTCCCAATTTCAAATTTCAAATTTCACTGACAAGATACAAAATCAACAAAGTGCAAACTACTTTTGATTTGTCATGAAGGATGCCAAGTAATCATATTATTATTGACAAAACATTACGTATCGTCAAATATCACTTGATATTGAGAAGACCATTATGAATAGATTTAATCTTGTCAGTGATTTTACCCCTAAGGGGGATCAGCCGCAGGCGATAGAGAAGCTTGTGGACGGCGTTGAAAGAGGACTGGGACACCAGGTGCTGTTAGGGGTTACAGGCTCAGGGAAGACCTTTACCATTGCCAATGTCATCGCGGAAGTACAGAGGCCGGCTCTCGTTACAGCTCCCAATAAGACGCTGGCAGCCCAGCTTTACAGTGAATTCAAGACCCTCTTTCCTGAAAATGCAGTGGAATATTTTGTCAGCTATTATGATTATTACCAGCCTGAGGCATATATCCCGCGCACAGACACCTATATAGAAAAGGATTCATCCATAAACGAATATATAGATAAGATGAGGCATTCCGCCACCCATTCCCTCTTAGAGAGAAATGACGTGATTATTGTGGCCAGTGTATCCTGTATTTACGGCCTTGGGTCGCCGGAGACCTATCATGGAATGCTGCTCCATATAGAGGAGGGTATGAAGATGGAGCGGGACGACATGTTAAGAAGGCTTGTGGAGATACAGTATGAACGTAACGATATCGATTTTCATCGCGGCGCCTTCCGTGTCAGGGGAGATGTGGTCGAGATATTGCCCGCCTACGAGGAGGAAAAGGCCATAAGGGTGGAGTTCTTTGGAGATATTATTGAATCCATATCGTTAAATGATCCTCTTCGGGGCAGAAAGATTGACCAGTTAGGGGAGATCTCCATACATCCCAACAGCCATTATGTGACTACGAGGGAAAATATCGACAGGGCGATTTCCGCCATCAGAAAAGAGTTAGAGGTCAGGCTTAAGGAACTGGAATCGCAAAACAGGCTTCTCGAGATGCAGAGGCTTGAGCAGAGGACGAGGTTCGATATCGAGATGATGGAGGAGATGGGTTATTGTCAGGGGATCGAGAACTATTCCCGTCATATCACCGGAAGAAAACCAGGCGAGCCTCCGCCAACGCTTATGGAATACCTCCCTGAAGATGCGCTGGTGATAATCGATGAGAGCCACGTAACCATTCCTCAGTTTACCGGCATGTACAGAGGGGACAGGTCGAGGAAGGGGACCCTCGTTGAATATGGTTTCCGCCTCCCCTCAGCCCTCGATAACCGTCCGCTGATGTTTGAGGAATTCGAGGCATTCCCTTATCAAAGGATCTATATTTCAGCCACACCTGCGGAATATGAACTGGAAAAAGCGGGAAGAAAAGTTGTGGAACAGATCATCAGGCCTACCGGACTTATCGACCCGGAGGTTATTGTGAGGCCCGTCACACACCAGGTCGACGACCTCCTCGGTGAGATCAACAAACATGCGGAAAAGGGGGAGCGGGTACTTGTCACTACACTTACAAAGAGGATGGCCGAAAACCTTACCCGGTATTATCAAGAACTTGGTGTAAGGGTAAAATATCTCCACTCCGATATCGATACCCTGGAACGGGTGAGGATTATAAGGGAATTAAGAATGGGTGAATTCGATGTCCTGATAGGGATTAACCTCCTGAGGGAGGGGCTTGATATACCTGAGGTTTCTCTTGTCGCCATATTAGACGCCGATAAAGAAGGTTTCCTGCGCTCCAAGCGCTCCTTGATACAGACGAGCGGAAGGGCTGCAAGGAATATAGCCGGACAGGTTATCATGTATGCGGACAAGATCACCGGCGCAATTCAGGCATGTCTGAGCGAGACGGAAAGGCGCAGGGAGATTCAGAAGACATATAACAGAGAAAATAATATAACACCGCAGACAATCAGGAAATCGATCGATAATATCATGATGTCCGTCTATGAGGCGGACTATGTGACCGTTCCCATTGTCTCGGAGAAGATAGAGGAATATGTCTCAGAAAAGGATATCCCTGCAGAAATAAACAGATTAAAAAAGGCGATGAAAAAGGCGGCAAAGGATCTGGAGTTCGAGAAGGCGGCGGAGATCAGAGACAGGATAAAGAAACTTTCCGAAACGGAGCTGGAATTAAGTGAGCTGAAATTCGGGTATGAAGACTGAGCATCTCACAGACAGGGTAAAAAACGCCCCCAGGACGCCGGGTGTCTATCTCATGAAGGATAAAAATGGGAAGGTCATCTATGTCGGTAAGGCGAGAGACCTGAGAGCCCGGGTTCGTTCCTATTTTGGGAGAGCGGATTCGAGGCCGATGGTTTCCTTCCTTGTCCCAAAGGTCTGCGATCTGGAATTTATCGTCACGGCCACCGAAAAGGAGGCCCTGATACTTGAGAACAACCTGATCAAAAAATACAGGCCTCGCTACAATGTCAACTTCCGGGATGACAAGGCCTACTTCAACATAAGGCTGAATACAAAAGACAGATTCCCCCGCTTTGAACTGGTAAGGCGTGTAAAGAGAGATGGGGCAAGATATTTCGGCCCCTATGCCTCCAGCGCTTCGGTGAAGGAGACCCTCCGTTTTCTCCAGCAGATATTTCCCTTGCGGACCTGCGGCGATGTGGAATTCAGTTCCAGAAGAAGGCCCTGTATAGAGTACGAGATAAAGAGATGCCTTGCCCCCTGCTGCGGCCTTATAGAGAGCGCGGTTTATCATGAACTGGTAAAGGATGCGGCGAGCTTTCTCGAAGGCAATGGCAGAAGACTCATATCCGATCTCAGGTCAAGGATGTCTGCCGCCTCAAAAGAGTTGAGGTTTGAAGATGCGGTCGTAATAAGAGACAGGATTGCCGCCATCGATGCAACTCTGGAAAAGCAAAGGGCTGTCTCCATGTCATTTAGAGATCAGGATATCTTCGGTCTTTACATGGAAGGCGACCTGACACAGACATGCGCTATTTTCATAAGAAAGGGAAAGATTCTTGGCAGGAAGAAATTCCCCATCTTCAAGATCGAGGTTGGTTCCAGCGAGATTCTTTCATCTCTTCTCAAGCAGTACTATGATGACGAGGTATTTATTCCGGAGGAGATCGTAATACCTGACGACATCTATGACAGAGAGGTCATTTCCGAGTGGCTGACTGAAAAAAGGGGACGAAAGGTGTCGGTCGTTGTCCCGAAAAGGGGACAGAAGAAGGGACTCCTGAATATGGCGAGGGAGAACGCCGAAAATATATTAAAGATGGAAAGAGCCGCCGGACACGACGTGAAGGAGACACTTAATAGGTTGAAAGACATGCTCCATTTAAAGAGACTCCCAAACCGGATAGAGTGTTTCGACATCTCAAACATTGGCGGCGTCCATGCGGTCGGATCAATGGTGACATTTGTGGATGGGATTTCACGCAAGTCGGATTACAGACGCTTTAAAATTAAGACCGTTCATGGTATGGATGACTATGCCATGATGCGGGAGGTATTGCAAAGGCGTTATGAAAAGGTGGGGACTCTTCCCGACCTGATCATGGTTGACGGGGGAAAGGGTCAGCTCGGTGTGGCGCTTTCGGTTATTAATGAACTAAAGATAGAGGCATTGGATATTATAGGCCTGGCAAAGGAAACTGATAATAACATTTCCAGGAGAGGACACACAAAAATTCGCAAAGGAGAAGACAGGGTATACATCCCCAAAAGAAAAGATCCTGTCTATATTTCAAGATATCCCAATGCCCTGTTTTTGCTTCAGAGAGTGAGGGATGAGGCCCACAGGTTTGCGATCTCATATCACCGGAAATTGAAGGAAAAGGAGGACTATCATTCCCTCCTGGACGGCATACCGGGGATCGGTGAGATCAGAAAGAAGGTCATTCTTAACCATTTCGGGGACATCGGCAAGATAAGAGAAGCCCCGATGGAAGAATTACGCAAGGCGCCTGGAATAGGCAGGAAGACTGCCCGTCAGCTCCACGATTTCTTACAGAGTTTCAATAGATGACAAAGGAACCTAAATGGAAACATTAAAACTTTTCATGACGATTCTGGTGCCGCTCGTGATAATCATGGATCCCCTTGGCAATCTCCCTTTTTTTATTCTCTTTACGGAACAAAACACACCCGCAGAGCAACGAAGAATAGCTGCCATTAGTTCCATAGCGGCCTGTATAATTCTTGTATTCTTTGGATTTACGGGCGATTCCGTATTGCGCTTTTTCGGAATTGGTCTTCCTGCTTTTCAACTGGCAGGGGGGTTTATCTTTTTTCTTTACGCATTGCAGATGCTCCGTTTGATTCCAGGCGGAATGAAGACCACCGTCGAAGAGGAAGAGGAGGGTGTCACAAAGGAGAATGTGGCTCTGGTGCCCTTGGCAACTCCTTTAATAGCAGGCCCAGGCGCCATCACCGCTGTGCTGGTATGGCGGCAAAGCCCGGACAATCATCCGGGCACGGTCTTTCTGTTAATGGCTATTATAATCGCCTGTCTTATCGTTTACTGTATCTTTTACTTCGGTGAGAGGATTCGTCGGGCCATGGGTGTGGGCGGTATTCGAGTAACTACCCGGCTCATGGGCCTACTTCTTGCGGTAATTGCCGCGCAATTTATGGTCAGCGGGATTCAACAGATCCGATAGGAATCCTTAAACCAGGACCTTGCGGCAAGTATCGTAGCAAGACACAGAAAACCTTGAACATTCAAAGCAGTTGGCCCAATTTTTAACTCATAATCAATATGCTAAACACGTAGGCGTAGCGCCTGCAAGATACACAGTAAAAAAAACAAAAAAAACAGGCTCTTTCCCAAATTGAGTGGGTAACTATTTTTAATATACTTCTTTAGACAGGCTACAAAAAAATTGTTTAAGGATAACTGAGAAGCCGTATTTTACTGTTCAATAAGGATAATTATTACGGATTTTATTTATATTTCAATTGTTTATTCGATAGTTATTTCTATTCGATCACTTTATAAAAGAAGGTATAGTTGAGGCTTAATCTTTGAATTTTAATAGCCGAAATACCTATCTCACAGATTATTCTCTTAATTTTACCCACTCAATTTGGGAAGGAGCCAAATTCCAAATTTATTGAGCTGATACCGGATTACTTTAATGCGGCTTCGTATGAGACCAAAATCACAATGCATCAATTTATCGATGAATATCTGGATTTTCTTGCCATAGAAAAAGGCGCTTCACTTAACACTCTCGAGGCTTACAGCAGGGATTTAAACAGGTACGCAGGATTTATGGGACAAAGAGCTATTGAAGATATCAGCGATATTACCTCGGATGACGTGGTCTTTTTTCTGGAAGATTTAAAAAGAGATGGATTGACGGCCAATTCCGTCAACAGGTCGCTTGCCGCGATAAGAGGGTTTTACAAATATCTTCTTCGCGAAAATACCGTTGTGGATAACCCCGTTTCCGATATTGAGCTGGGCAGGGTATGGATGCGTCTTCCCGATACCCTGAGCGCGGACGAAATGAGCCTTCTTCTAACGCAGCCGGACACTAATAGTCCCCTTGGCATAAGGGATAAGGCCATGCTTGAATTTATGTATGCAACCGGAGTTCGAGTGACGGAATTGATCTCGCTGACCATAAACAGTGTAAACTGGCAGGCGGGATATTTGATCACATTTGGAAAGGGTAATAAAGAGAGGATTGTGCCAATAGGTGAAACCGCTCTGGATTGTCTGCGCAGGTATCTTGGAAGCGCCCGGCCCGGATTCCTGAAAGGAAAAACGACAAGTATCCTCTTTGTTAACAGATCAGGAAATGGCCTCTCCAGACAGGGGTTCTGGAAGGTTGTAAGGAAATATGCCGATAAGGCAGGATTGCAAAAAAAGGTTCATCCCCACACATTCAGGCATTCTTTTGCCACTCACCTCCTCGAAGGAGGGGCGGACATCCGCTCCGTTCAGGTGATGCTTGGACATGCTGATATATCAACAACTCAGATATATACTCATGTTACGACGAAAAGACTAAAGGAGATTCACAAAAGGTACCATCCCAGAGGCTAACTACTCAGACAGTGAACAGTGAACAGTGGACAGTGGACAGTGGGCAGTGAACAGTGGGCAGTGGGCAGTGGGCAGTGAACAGTGGGCAGTATTTTCTGATCACTGACCACTGACCTTGAGGCTAACGAGAGTGGATTACTACTACAGATCGAAAAAGACGAAAAAAAATGAGGATAAAAATCAAAAAGGCATCAGGCCTTTTTATATCCTGATTCTTGCCGCGGTGGCGGTGATATCTTTTGCCGGCGGCGTTGTTTTTGATCG
>JAUWQS010000172.1 GCA_030610915.1 Pseudomonadota bacterium
ACAGTGTATAAGATTTGTTAGTTCCAATTGAAATAATGAATTGCACATCCATGTGTTATTACAGTATATTTTGCCATACGGTTTAAAACATGAGAGTATGTTCCTTTATGCTATGGATGACCGCGAAAATCGGTGTTAAGGCATACCATCCACTATAACATCCGGTTCCTTCAGAAAGACGTCTGCCGCATATCCGTTCTCACAACCTGACAGAAGGACAATACTACAACCTCTTTCATCTCGAGACTCTTGAAAAACTGAAAAATATGGTTTTGTGGGTGAAGCGAGACATAGAATGGTCGAAAAAAACGTTCTGAGCATTGAAGAACCATTTTTTAATGCTTTTATATCTTTAAACTGTTGATGGATTCGTAAAAAGCTCCATCGTGGCCCCTTCGCATGTTCCTTATCATTCCTTACCTTCCTCTTATAATGGCAGGCTATCACGCACCTTATTGCTCTGTCCGGTTTTGGGGGATAGTCATAGTCTGGCAAAATCCCGAAAGTTGTTCACTGCAATAAAGAATTCCCGCATCATGATCACCCAGTAATACCTGCCGCGGGCTGTGAGGCAAAGATTGCCGCAACTGTAACGCAACCCTCCCGCTAATGCGAAGGCAAGAATATTTATCCCGAGATACTGAAAAATCTTTCCACCATACTTTTCTTTCAAAGATGCAAGATTTAATTCCAGACCGAAGAGCTTCATCAGAAAATCGTAGCGTGCCTGATCTTTTGGCGTAAAATCACGAGAGGCCATAAGAGGACTCTGCCCATTATTAAGGCGATAAATATAATTTCGGATATCGAAGGTATTTGCATAGCACCTTCCCCCTAAGTATCCAATAGATCCACTCCCCAGGCCTGCGTATTCATTATAATCCACAATGTACTCGTCAATCATAGCGTTAGCCTCTTCTTTGGCGAAACACCATGCCGATGAAAAGCGGTAGGATGGAACAAGTCGTTCCACGATCTGGTGATAAAATTTCTCCTCCCGCTTGTAGTCCACCAGACCAAGGGACTTTTCCACGATCTTCCAGGTGGAATCAGAAACCATCAAGGGATAATAAGTAATTTGATCGATCCCTATATCGGTCAGGATATCCAGATCTCTGTCCAGCATATCTGTAGTCTGGGTGGGGAAATTGAAGATCATATCAGCATTCAAGGTATCAAAATGTCCGAGTGTCGATTTCAATCGCCGTGCGATCGTTTGGCCACTTCCATACTTTTCATATCGGTCCATCGCCTTCAAGAGCCCATCGTCGAAGCTCTGCACGCCCACCGAAAGTCGATTGACACCGGCCTTCTTCAAGATTTTAATATTTGTCTCCGTCAGGTGATTGGGATTGGTCTCCACAGAAATCTCACGGACTCGAAAACAATCTCTGATTAGTGAAAGAGTCTTTTCCAGCTCGTCCATCATAATAGTCGGAGTACCTCCCCCCACATAGAGCCCCCCAAAATCATAACCATTATCTTTATAGAGCAGCACTTCCTTTCTGAGGGCGCCAAAATAATCACGGCAAAGCGTTTCATTTAGAACAACACGGTGGAAAGAACAGTAAGGGCAAAGCTTCTCACAAAATGGAATATGAACGTACAAGAGTCGAGACTGCTTCGAATCACCTAAGGGAATAACGGGGTTTTCCCCTTCATCAAAGTTCATGGTCTTTGCGAATTCTCGCCTGACTTTCTTGTTTATCAACTTATTGATCAAGACTAACCTCTGCATCATCTGAAAAGTTGTGAATAACAGTAACAAACAAGAGGGATTTAATCAAGAATCTATGTGAGCCGTTCACGGCTTGAAATTAGAAATTGGAAATTAGAAATTTGGGAGACCTGCCCGTGTCAGCACCTGTCTGCGTGTGAACACGTATAAACAGAGATGAAACGAGTTTACGAGTCAGTACAAAAGCATGAAGGCCAAATTTCCAATTTCAATGGGTTTTTGATTTTACCTGACTTTATTGAGAAGTTACTAAATATGCAAATGACTGCTTGAACTTCTAAAAGAAATAATATATAAACTTACTCAGCTCAGTGAAGATAAAGTCATGAAGGAGGTCTGAACATAATGGCCAGAATGTTGAGAGGCACATTGGAATTAATAGAAAAATACAAAAGCTCATACCCCCATTATGTAGAGTTGCTTGGCGTGTTGGAAGAAGTTCTGATTCTCAGAGAGAGATATCGACATGATATGACAGAGGATATCTTCCCGGTGAATGAAGATATTATTGAGAAAAAACTTTCAGGAGGATTGCCACTGATTGATTTTTCAGGTGGGGACTTTGACTTGACCGAACCCAAAAGATATTTCCTTGAGCTCTTGAAAATCGCAGAAAAGCAAGACCCTGAAGAGACCAGAGAGTTCTCCAGGAAAATTGAAGACGGCACGATTGATTTCAGAAAAATGATTCGTAATTTTTTTACTATTGATGAGGATATATCGAAGGAACAGGAATACGAATTTCTTGATTTGATAGAGTTGTTTCTGGAAGAAAGTCTGAGGCCTGCTCTTGAGATAGTTACGGAAAAATATGGCAGGGTCATTGCGGAATCAGGATGGTCTGAAGGATACTGTCCCATATGCGGCAGTGAGCCGAAAATCGGAGAACTGAGGGAAGAAGAAGGGCGAAGATTCCTTTTCTGCAGCCAGTGCGGGTTTGAATGGAATTTCATGCGAATTAAATGCCCATTCTGCGGCAATGAGGAACAGCGAACACTGGCATACTTCACCGTTGAAGATGACGAGATGCATCGGGTTGATGTGTGTAACGCTTGTAAAAGGTATATCAAGACTGTGGACTTCAGGGCTGCAAAAGGTGAGGCTAATCTTGAAGTTGAAGCCATTGCCACATTACATCTCGATATGCTGGCCAGTGAAGAGGGTTATGTATGATGCAACTACTCAGGTTCACAGTTCCGGGGTTCAAGGTTCAACAGTTGGTAACCGTTCACGGTTTACAGTTATCGGTTCACGGTTGGGAAAAACTGTGAACTGTGAACCGACAACCGTGAACGGTTACATTTATTGAGCTGATATCTTTTAACTGTGAACCCGGAACTCAGTTGAGGTATGGCGACCAATTGTGAACCTTGAATCATTAATCGATGACCGACAATGACATTGTTAAGGTAATCAGTGTCCTGAAAGAGAAATTAGAGATTTGGGGACCTCCCGTTGTCTCCTCTCTGTCAGATAGAGATCACAGTCCCTTTCAAATACTCATTTCAACACTCCTGAGCCTGAGGACAAAAGATGAAACAACAGCGATAGCCTCCCAAAGACTTTTTTATTTATCCGCCACCCCTGATGAGATGTTAAGACTTTCCGAAGAGGAGATAATCAGGGCGATTTACCCTGTGGGCTTTTACAGAAATAAGGCGAAGACAATACTTCACATCTGCAGAGAATTGGTTGACAGGTATGAATCAGGGGTTCCGGATACCACTGAAGAGCTCCTTACCCTGAAGGGGGTGGGAAGAAAAACCGCTAATCTCGTCGCAGCCCTTGCATATAACAGGGATGAGATATGCGTCGATATCCATGTTCACAGGATTTCAAACCGCCTGGGATACGTCAAGACAAAGAATCCTGAAGAAACTGAGTATTCACTCAGAAAAAGACTCCCTAAAAAATACTGGTCACTTTATAATACTCTGATGGTGGCCTTCGGCAAAAATGTCTGCCGCCCAATATCCCCCTTTTGCAGCAGGTGTCCTGTCTCAGTGTACTGCGACAGGGTGGGTGTAATTAAAAGCCGATAGGTAACTACTCAGCCACAGATTCACACAGATGAACGCAGCTTAGGTTTAAATACAAAGAAATTACGTGACTACGTGAGTAGTTACAATAAAAAAATATCAGTGATGATCCGCGTAGATCGGTGGCGAGATAATTACAAAAGTGACTACTCAGCCTGCAACAGCTTCAGCCTAAACAACCTGAGGAAATAGTGGATGGAAATAAGTAGTATATACACGGCCTTTCCAGCCCTGATAATCGCCATCGTTATCCTGGCCAAGGCTGCGGACTGGTTTGTGGAAGGGGCCGTCGGCCTGTCCTATATCCTGCATTTACCTAAAATCCTTATAGGAATAATAGTTATTGGACTTGCCACAACGGCGCCCGAGCTGATGGTATCAGTAATCTCTGCCTTTCAGGGAAAGCCGGAAATAGCGCTTGGAAATGCAGTGGGATCGGTTATTTGCGATGACGGTCTTGCGCTGTCATTAGCGGTAATTATTTCTGCAAGTCCGATATTGGTAGCAAGGAATATTTTTAAGATAACAGCCGCTTTTCTCATCGTTGTTGATATCGCTGCCTACGTCATGTGCTGGGATGGAACACTCGGTCGTGGAGAAGGTATCCTGCTGGTGGGACTCTTTGCCGTCTATGCCATGGTTATGATTTTCATCAACAAACATAAAGATAAAGAAATTATAGCCGAAAAGAAGGAAGTTACAAACTCAAAAATTGTTCTTCTCTTTTGCCTTGGCATGGTCGGCATTTACATAGCGAGCCGCATTATTGTCTCCTCGGCAGTCTTTGTCGCTTATTACTTTCATGTTCCCGAAGCGGTTATAGCCCTTGTAATGGTCGCGTTAGGCACCTCGATCCCAGAGGTGGCAACATGCATAACCGCGGCTCGCAAGGGAGAGGGTGGCATTGCGGTAGGCAATATCCTTGGGGCGGATATATTAAATATCTGCTGGGTTGCCGGTGTCTCGGCAATTGTAAATCCGCTTGCAGTGGGGGCGAGAATGACCCATTTTATGTTTCCATCCATGCTGGTCATAGTATTTGCTATGCTTGGTCTGATAGCAATCAATTACAGGCTGGAAAGATGGAAAGGGGGCGTGCTTCTGGTAATGTATATATTATTCTTGATCTCAATGATGAT
>JAUWQS010000317.1 GCA_030610915.1 Pseudomonadota bacterium
ATGAAACGATTTGACAGTATCAAAGCATGAAGGCCGAATTTCCAATTTCTAATTTCTAATTTCCGTGAACACTTACACGTATTTTTATATTTCGTGTAAATTAGTGTAATTCGTGGACGTGCTTTTTCTTCAACGATTCTACCTTATCAACTGATTCATCTCAAAAATTGGCAGCAGTATGGATATAACAATAAAGCCAACCATCAGCCCCATGATCAGGATCATAGCGGGTTCCAGCATGGATGTCATCATCATTATGTCCGATTCCACCTCTGTTTCAAAACTGTCTGCAATTTTAAAGAGCATTGCTTCGAGTGTGCCACTCTGCTCGCCAACCGATATCATCTGAACGGCGATTGCGGGGCAAAACTCACTCTTCGAAAGCGCTGCCGACAGGTTCTGCCCTTCCTCGACCTCTTTACCTGCTTTCTGAATAGCATCCGCAACTAATCGATTATTCACCACATTCTTGACTATTGAAAGCGCAGTCAGCAGAGGGACACCGCTTTGCAAAAGCGTGCCGAGGGTTTGACTGAAACGCGCCAACACCATTTTGCGGACTAAAGGACCTGCAAGCGGCATCCTGAGCTTAATCTTGTCCCAGTAGCGCTGCCCCCTTTGTGTCTTTGTAAAAGCGTATCTCAGTCCAACCAAGGCTGCAATGGAAATCATGCCTACTGCCCACCAGAAGGATCCAAGAAAGCCGCTTACCGATATCAGTAAGACGGTTATACCGGGAAGGGTTTGATGCATCTCATCAAAGATTTGGGTGATATTCGGGACAACAAAAGTTGTCAGGAAAAACAAAACGATGCTGCCAATAAGAAACATAAAGAGCGGGTAGGCAAGGGCTGCTTTAATTCTTCCTTTCAGGGCCTGCTGGCTTTCACCATAATCGGCCAGCCTCTCCAGCACAATATTAAGGGTACCGGAGGCCTCTCTTGATTGTACCATATTTACATAGAAGGGTGGGAAAACACCCGGGTAATGCGATATGCTCTGTGCCAGGCTGCCGCCCTCATTTACCTCCTCTTTTATCTGAGCAAGAGTTTTTTTTAGCCCGGGATTTGATATTTGAGATACAAGTGCGCTCAGGGAAGGAACCAGTGGAAGACCAGCGCCAAGAAGAGTGGCAAGCTGCCTTGTCATAAGAGAAACTTCCCGCTGGCCGATCCTTTTAGAAAAACTGCCGACTAATCTTCGGGATGGAGTTTCATCCTTTTCTCTCGCCGATGTTTCCTTCAGTTCCACAGGAAAGAGATTTATCTCCCTCAATCTCTGTCTGACTGTAAAGATACTCTCGGCATCGATGATACCCTTTAGCTTTTTGCCCTTTATATCGAGGGCGCTGTATTCATAAACCGGCATCATTCTTGTCCAGGTTAAGTTACCTCTATTTTCCATTTACAGAAACAATCATCCGGGTGATCGTCAGGAGGGCATACAATGCAGCTCAATTTGATATCCGGATCGATTTCACGGGCAAAACCTGTGAAGTAAAGTATTCCCGATTCTTTGCATGGGAACTCGCGTTTGCCCCGTTCAGTCCTTGCCTTTTGCGCAGAGCATGATGGATTATAGACCACCACATGCCTGTCCGTCTGTTCTGAAATCTTAAATTCCTCCACAAAATTTTCAGGGGTAAACCTGTATGCCTCAATAAACCCGGCAATACCTTTTGGCACATTAAAAATACTTTTAATCCCCCTGGCATGCGATTTCCCTACGCTGCCCATAATCTTAAGTTCCAGTTTAAGCGCAGCCTCAAGTCCATATTCATCTTCTGCGGCAAACCTCCATCTCTGGTGGAGATTTCCCCAGAACCACATCATATTCTCAACTAAATTTTTCATCTGATCCATCGAAACGCCTGACAATTTTCCTGATTCCATGCTAATTCAACACCCCCGATTAAATTCCTGTACAGAATTTGGAGACCAGGTTTTACCCAAGGCTCCCCTGTCGTCCTCACAAAACTCCCCGATATTAACAATTTGATCATAAAAAAGAAAGTAAAAATACACGTAACTACTCAGGTTGTCAGGCTGAAGCTATTTAGGCTGAAGGCTGAAGGGGCAGGAAGAACACGATTGCCGGACTTTGGCGGAGAAACAGCAGATTTTTGCATCAAACATGGCTTCAAAGTGTGCAGTATTCCCGCTTTTCCTAACAGTCTTCAGTCTTCAGTCTATCTACCTGAGTAGTTATATTGAAGTTATCACAGGCAAAGGGCACTTTCAAGTAAAAGTGAGCGCTGACAGTCTTCACAAAAAGTAACTACTCAGCCACAGATTCACACAGATGAACGCAGATAGGTTTAAATAGTGCCTGAACGAAAACCCCTCTTTTTGTCATTTCGACCGAAGGGAGAAATCTTTAAACTCACGTATTTTCAGTGCCATAAGATTTCTCGCTCCACTCGAAATGACAACTTTGGATAGTTTTCGTTCAGGCACTAAATACAAAGAAATCACGTGACTACGTGAATAGTTACAATAAAAGAAAAAATATCAGTGATAATCCGCGTAGATCGGTGGCAAGATAATTACAAAAGTAACTACTCAGCCTACAACAGCTTCAGCCTGACTACCTGAATAGTTTCCACAAAAAAAGCTCCATGCCTTCCGGCATGGAGCTTTTTCGTACATCCTTTTCAGGCAGACTTACATCATGCCTTCCATTCCGCCACCATATCCTCCTCCAGGAGGCATACCCGGCATTCCGCCGCCACCCTTCTCTTCAGGTTTTTCAGCAACCATACACTGTGTGGTAATCATCACAGAAGCAACACTTGCCGCATTCTGCAGAGCGGTTCTCGACACCTTGGTCGGATCGATGATACCTGCTTCGAACATGTCTTCATACTTCTCAGTCTGCGCATTGAAGCCAAAGTCGCCTTTCTGCTCCTTAACCTTCTCCACCACGATGCTGCCCTCCACCCCTGCGTTGTTCGCAATCATCTTCAGCGGCTCTTCCATCGCCTTCTTGATAATCTTTACACCTATCTGCTGATCATCTTCCAGGACAAGCTACTCAAGCTCAGGAATCGCCCTCAGGAATACAATTCCACCACCGGGAATGATCCCCTCTTCCACTGCAGCCCGGGTGGCATTGAGGGCATCTTCCACCCTTGCCTTCTTCTCTTTCATCTCCGTCTCTGTCGC
>JAUWQS010000189.1 GCA_030610915.1 Pseudomonadota bacterium
TTGCCCGAGATTGCCTCATTCCCAGTGCCGATTTCCCACGGTAGAGGTCATAGTTAGCCTTGAAGTCATCGTTCTTATGCAATCTTTCTTTCTCGGCATTGGCAATGTCAAACAGGTTAAAAGCAAACTCTCCGGTCTGCGAGTGCCCCTTCGGTGGTAAGTTTTGCAGGGTGAACTTTTCGTCTATCATCTCACTACTCCTTCTCGTGGCTCCTCTGATGTGCCTTTAGTCCTGCAAGGCTTTTGCACATCTTCCCGCAAACTTCACAGGTAAATTTGAAATTTGCCGGATCTACAACAGTTACAATATCTCCTTCAACTGTCAACTCAGACGTGCCATCCCTATTTGGTATGTTTAATTCGTTCACTGATACTTTCAAGGCGGGTTCCAGTACCGTCAACCTCCCGGATGGTGCTAATGCCGCCCCGCACGCCGGACAGTTCATCATCGAGCATACTGTTGAGGCTTTTGTCTGTCCTTCATTATCAAACGCATCCCAACCTTGAGACTTCCACGGATCGAGAAACTCCAACATTGAACCGTTCGGCCTGACATCGGGATTGTATTTGTCTGTGGTAATCCACATAATTTTTTTGCACCCCTGGCATTGTACTCTAAGTCCGCTCATTACCCACCCCCAAGATTTTTCAAAAACGTCTCCGCCCTCTTCAGGACATGTTCCTCTGCTACGTTCGTCTCCTCTGGGAACTCTTCTCCGTCTCCAGTATTAACGTTGAACACTTCTCCCTTTGGTGCTCTGCCGATAAAGGGTTCATTGGGTAATGGTGACTTCCCCTTAAAGACCAGCCAGCCTCCTACCAGCACCCCCAGCAGGGCAAATACCACTCCGGCACATATTAAAATCAAGTAAATTGTAAAATCAGGCATCATTCCTCCTTCTCATTCTCCATATTAAATACGTTCTCCCCCGTTTCGCCCATCCATGTGCAGTGTGTTAACAGCGAATGAACCAACCCTCCAACAGCCATAACAGCGGGATTGCTTTTACGAAACTCTCTCAAATGGTTCTTTAAAATAGTACATCGTCCAAAATAGAACCTCACCTTATCAGGTAGTAAACACGATTTCAAGGAGCGAATATAGTTGTCGAATACCGCTGGATCGTACAAGTCAATCGGCGGGGTGATTAAAATTGCGTTCTTATCGCCACCCTGCCGGATCAAATCCTCATTCCTCAATGCCAAAGTCGTTATAAACCTTTCGGGATCACCGAACCATGTCCTCAACAATTCCGGGTGCAATCCGAACCCATACTTCTCTCGCATCTCAACGGCCATTCCAAGTAGTGTTCCTATGTCTTTTGCCTCCGCCTCTGCTAATAATTGAAAGTTAGCGTTCAGGGGGTTGTAGTGGTCTAACGATTTGTTCGGTCTGACTACTCCCACTATTGCGATAAATCCATTCTGCTCCACCTCTTTTTCTGATATCTCTGTCGGCCAGCCAAGGCATGAGTATAAAGCATGATATAACTGGCCGGTTTCGGTGTTCTCAAACCAATACGGGAGCTCAAACATCGGCTGGTTCGTAACCTTGGCCTGATCTGTGCGGGCCTGGAGCATTTCCAGAGGGTGTGAGTGAACCCTTAACTGTATAATACTTTTCATGTTCCCCAATGTTTCACCTCAATTTAGAAACGCTTTATCAACGACAGCCTGGAAGTCTTTTAATTTTGCTTCGCCCTTTAAAGCAACCTGACTCACTGCTTCTATTCGCCGATCCGGTATCAACTCTCCGTTTTCGTAAGCCTCTCGTACCTTCTTCACACTCCCCTGGTATATTGCATCCATAACCTGTATGCGGTAGATAACGGTCTGCAATTCGGCCATGATGTCCTGCTTGTGTTTTTTGGCAAATTGCACTATTTCAGATGTTACTTTTTCCCTTGGTGAAAGACTTAACTCCTCGCCAATAATATTTAATTTAATCCCTTTGCTCTGCAAAATTTCACAGGGAGACATATTCAGGCACCTCCGTTTTTTCATTTTTTTTTGGGAACAGCACACTTGCCTAATTTCTTGCCTCCACGCGGCTTGCTTGGTCTTGGTGATCTTGACCTTGGCCCTCTTCCGTCTCTATCCATGATAGTTACCTTTTTTGTTTATTACCCAGCTATTTTTGTTCGCATTTCCTATATTCACCTACTAAATCAAACACTTTATCAATGTCCCCCGGCTTCAAACTTATCCCCCGCCGATGTAACAGTTGCCTTGTATATCCTTCGCTCTTTCCAATCAGCCGTGCAACTTCTTTATGTGTGATTTTGAGCATAAGTCACAAAATCCAATAGTTTTGTTATCAAATTGCCCTATACTATACTATTGCTTTGCTGTCGATCGTGCCTTGTAGCCCATCCTCGTGAGCCGATTCTTCCGGGAAATCCCTGTAAACCACATCATCCAGTACATTTGACCGCCTTATCAGTCCAACTAAAGCATATCTGAGCGCGTCCGGGAAATTGTCCCAACGCTTTATAATGATTGGTAAAATCTCGTTTGTTTGGCTATCGACCTTGTACGAATAAAGCCGGAACTCTTCCGCTGTGTGTGTGCATCTCTCATGTATGATAATCTTTTTGAATCCTTTTAAAACCGCCAGCCCATCCTCAACGCTGCCCGGCCATTTCTCAGCCGATGAAACATTAAAGCCCCTACGTTTTAAATGACTTATCGTCTCCGGTCTTGCCGAATCCGCCTTAATCGGCCAGGTCCTTGCACCAGGGATAGTGTCTAAAAGCTCAGGGGTGTCATCCAGCTCAACCCCTATCCCCCATGCTTCGTGGCTGATATACAAGCAATCGTCCTTAATCCAACACCTTATAAACGCTGTTGGGCTTACCGCAAATCCGAAATCCAACCCATAATAAAACCGTGTGTCCCCTGTTGGCTCATCAAATGTCTCAACTGACACCCTGCCCCTGAATATGACTGCATCGCTGATTGTCCTGCAATTACCGCCCCATACATGCTCATAGGCTTCGGGGTCAACCTCCAGCATGTACCGCCGTTCAGCATCCAGAACCTCCGGGAACCACGGGTTATCTTCCCAGCCTACTTTTTCGATAATGCTGCCCGGCGGCGTAAACTTAATAAACCGTTGATATGTTGGGTCTTTTTCTTCGCCGGGGTTGAACGATATCCAGATTTCGGAGTTTTGTTTCCGAATAGTAGGTATGAGAACTTCCCATGAGTTTTCCGAGATGACCTGTGCTTCCTCTACCCAAACGATATCAATACCTTCCGTTGATTTTATTTCTTGAATTGAATGCCGGAGACCCTTGAAAATAAACTGTGATCCGGCTCGTGATGTGATTTCCGCTCTGGTAACATTAAACCACTGTGACAGCCCTAAATCGTTAATCTTATCAGCAAGTAACCTGTGAACGGAATCCGCAATAGATGATTGGAATTCTCTCGTGCAAAGTATTCGCAGGGGTTCCGAGTGTGCTCTTGC
The DNA here is from genome assembly GCA_030610915.1 of Pseudomonadota bacterium. The sequence continues at coordinate 3,473 of JAUWQS010000189.1, forward strand.
CGTCAGTGCAGTAGCAAAAGAGTGGCTCTTTGCCCCACCCCGGCCTCCGAAATATATCTTATATCTCGCAGGCTTAAATAGCCCCTTAAATTTTGGGGGGAGTTTTATATCAATCGTCTGTGTCAAAACTCACCTTTAATCCTGGTGGGAGGGTAAATTCTCCCCTTATGTCCCTTTGATCCTTCCAACCGAAATTCTTCAGACCAAATATGTCCCCAGCTTTACCGTTTTTCCTGAGCGATAGTTCATAATCGTTTTCGACCATCAGCTTCGCTCTCTTTACGATCTCGGAAAAGTCTTTGCGTTTCTCATAATCCTGTATAAGTTGTTTGCTCCCAACCAACAATGCTAAGCCTGTTATGGTATATTCTCCGATTAGCGTAGTCTCGAAATACGTATCTATGATCATCTGTAGGGATTCAGGGGTGAACTTGAGAGGTCTTCCAACTTTATTCTTCACTTAATTCTAATCTCCTTGTTTTATCTAAGTAGATATATCGTATCGGAAGGTTATAATGTTTGATTGTTTTGATTGTGCTTATATCATATCGGCTTGTTATTAAGATTAGTTCGGGCATCTCTTTTTTAGAGTCAAGATATTCTCTGCCGTAATCCAGTAATTGCCCAATTGCTTCCCTGTTTTCCATAAGATATCTTGGATTTTTTAATTCAACTATATAGTCCTTATTTCTACACACAATCAGCAAATCAACTCTTTTATCTCTTGGGGAAAGCTTTACCTGTTTCCTGAATGGATATTCAGCTTCAAAAGATTTCAACTTGTCTTTAAGAATATCTTGGCAAAATTTATCTATATTTAAGATAATGTAATCTAAAAGTTCTTCTTCTTTTCTAAAGTCTTTTGTCTTTAATGCCCCAGGGTCTATGGTTACTTGGCCATCGGGGACATTGCCTAATTCCCCTAAGTGTGGTCTGCCTACCGGGTTTCCTGTTGATATGTATTTTTTAGTGGCTGGTTTTTTTTTGGCTTTCTGGGGTGGTTTTTTGGGTACGCTCATTTCTTTACACCTCTTTGTCGGTTGGTTCACTGCTTTTTTCGC
>JAUWQS010000427.1 GCA_030610915.1 Pseudomonadota bacterium
GAACCGGGATGGTATATACCGATGGACGGCATTTTTTTAACCTTCGCATACGGTATCTTATTGTCAAATTCCATGTTTGCCACCCTGTAGATCATGTTCCGTATGTTGGCAGTCGAAAGGTTGTTGAAATATTCCCGGATCCTCGGATCAAAGATAAAGTGTATCAGCTAAATAATCTTATCTTCATTTGTGGAGAAGGCCGTTTAGAATTGCGTTGAGCGCAATCCTCAAGACCCTGGGTGAATCTTCAATATTAATTAATTCCTGCATCTTTTCTATCTTTTTGCCGGCGATCTCTTCAGCCAGATTCCGGCACCAGAGCTCATATACGCCAGGATCTGCAATCAGTCCTCTTTCGTAGTTATCGCTTAAAGCAAAGGCAGATTCCATAAATGAGGCATACCGCGGCTGCAACAGGAGTTCTTCCAGTTTGCCGGCAAGCCTCCGCTTATCCTTAGTGTTTTTGATACCGGCTATTAGCCGGTAGACGCTTATCTTCCTGTCCTTCAGGCGTTGAAAAATGTTTCGCTGAGCAACAATACCATTTTGCTTATAGATCGCTTCCTTAACCCCTTCATACACCGTCTTTGCAATAAGCTCCCCCATCTTTGAGTGACCACCGGCGTTGTCTATTCTCTTTCCCTTACCTTCCACTACGATTATATTGTCGGTTCCTGTTCCGGTGGTCTGGTGAATCCGTGGGGTATAGCTGCTTCTTATATCAAGATCCACGAGCGCCGCTGTCTTGGCCTCTGTGGCGCTGACAATGGCCCTGGTCATCGCCCTTGGTGTGAGCTTCATGTTGGATAAAAGTATGATATTGATCGTCCCCGGCTCATAGAATCTTCCTTCATCTGCCGACATCCTGACCGCATTTGATTTGACCCCGGCCGTCACCAGTGCATAGACCTCCATCTCTTTGAACCGTTTACTTTTAATCGCCAGGTTGTCCATATCCGCACCGGTAAAGAGAAAACTCGCTGTATCCTCCGATTTACCGATAACCCGATATACCCGTTCCCTCATATCCTTCAACCCAAGTTTATGGCCGACTGCCCAGCATGGAGGAGATGAATAATGGTTGCCGACAGATTTTAGCCCTGTTCTCTGTCCTTCAAGGGTCGAGACCACAGACAGCGGTTCCTTAAAATCGATAATAAGGGTCTTGTTCAGAAAATCGTGGATATAGCTGTATACGACACTTGCATCTTTTATGTAGTCAAAATCAAGATCAAGGTGACGTGACTTGAATACATGATCTTCAAGAACCTGCTCATTCTCACTGGAAAACTCATCTTCATAAACCCGCGCGGCAAGCCATGAGACAAAATAACCGGCATGGGTGGAGGCCCGGCAGGTAAGATCGCAGGGGAAATAGAATATCTTGCCGTTTCTTACCGCATCCACATCCCTCCAGCCGGGGCGATCGAAAAACTTTTTGGCCGTTTCTCTATCTCCCCCGCATCCATAAATAATCTGCGGGTTGAATCTCATCCACTCCTCTTTTGTGACAACCACTATATTCCCTTTTTTGTTGAGCTTTGGGGGAATGCCGCCCGCAAGCCTGATGTATTCGTTTTGAAAGGAATTATCTCCGGGGGTCATTACCCGCTCCCTGCCCATTAGACGGATGACCCTTTTTCTTTTTGATATTGGAATCCTTTCCACCTTTTTGGCAATTACTTGAAGCTCATTCTTTACCTCTTTGACAAGCGCTCCGGCCTCTTTTCCCCTGTTGAAAATCCTGCCCAATAAATTGATATTCCGATAGATATCAGAGACAGACTCTGCTTCAAGATCGATCAACTTACATCTTCCATGGCCGAATCTCTCCATTATCTCCTTATGGAGTCCGGATACAAAGATAAGATCAGGCTGTATCTTTTTTAGGGCTCTCAGGGATGGTGAAAAAAAGCCGCCGATGATCTCCTTTGTGGCGGTTTCCGGCGGATATGTGTCATGGCAGGTGACGGCCCTGACCGCATCTCCCGCCCCGATCCTGAATATGATCTCGGTGATAGACGGCACAATGGAGACAACCCGCGAGGGCCTTTTTTCGATTGTAATTTTATTTTCCTGCGCGTCCTTAAACTCTACCGGATAGGAAAATACCGGAGAAACACTCAAAAGGAGAGCAAGAAGGATTAAAAACAATAATGTGAATATTATATTATGGAACCTTCGGCGTTGTTTCATCTTTTGACCCCTTCTTTTAGTAATCTTATCTTGTTCCCAAACTCCAGTTTGGGAACAAGATAAGGAACGAGGATGAAATAACTTCCCCACGTATGCATCACGGTAGGGGCAGGCCCCTGTGCCTGCCCGATTACAAATTGACCATGCAATGCTGGGCAACCACAGGGGGTTGCCCCTAC
>JAUWQS010000340.1 GCA_030610915.1 Pseudomonadota bacterium
CTGGCGCTTCGTGTGGATTCTGCGTCACATCCGCTTCTCGCGGTGAGGGAACCGGAGAGGATTAGAGTAATCTGTATGACCTCGGACAGAGGGCTTTGTGGAGGGTTTAATTCAAATTTAATCAGGGCAGCAGGAAGATTCATCAGGGAAAAGACAGAGAAAGGCAAGGATGTGTCCTTAATACCGGTAGGTAAAAAAGGGAGAGATTCCCTCAGAAAAAAGGCGAATATTATAAGTGAGCATGTCGATGTATTCGGAGCATTCGATATGAGCCTGTCTGTCGAGATTGGTGAAGATGTTATTTCCCCCTTTATTGCAGAAGAATACGACGAATTATATCTGATTTATAATGAGTTTGTTAGTGTAAGCATCCAGAAACCGACGGTAGTGAGATTGCTTCCTCTTCCATCTGTCGGTGAAGAGAAGGAGATAAAACCCGAAGAGATGCTTGATTATATCTATGAGCCATCCGAGGAGCTTCTCATAGCGCAGCTTCTTCCCATGTACATTCGGGTTCTTATTTACAGGGCTCTTGTGGAAACGTCCGCCGGGGAGAATGGCGCAAGGATGGCGGCGATGGACAATGCCACCAGGAACTGTGATGAGTTGATTGATGATCTTACGTTAAAGTATAATAAGGCAAGGCAGGCGGCCATTACTGCTGAGTTGATGGATATCGTAGGCGGCACCGAGGCATTGGCACAGGGATGAATGGACATCCTTCGTTTACCAGTTTACACTTTTTTTAAAGGCATGTGTTTTTGCCTAATTCAGGATGCTGAAATTAGAAATTAGAAATTAGATAATGTATTTATATGCTTCTGTTTTTCCTAATTTCAAATTTCACTGACAAGATACAAAATCAACAAAGTGTAAACTACTTTTGATTTGTCATGAAGGATGCCGATAAATTTATATCAAATATCAAAAATTAAAATGGTGTTTTATTTTCGAGTTTTGCATTTTGATATTTTAGTTTTCAACCCTTAGTTAAGGAGATGGATATTATGAATGTGGGAACCATAGTACAGGTGATAGGTCCGGTGATCGATGTGGCGTTTAAAGAGGGAGAACTCCCAAATATTTTGAACGCTATCTCGATAACAAATCCAACGATCAATGATGAAGAGGGCAATCTGATTGTGGAGGTGGCGCAGCATCTTGGTGATAATGTTGTCAGGTGCATTGCGATGGATATAACGGATGGTCTGGTAAGGGGCATGGAGGCGAAGGATGCTGGCGCGCCGATTATGGTGCCTGTGGGGCAGGAATGCCTTGGAAGGATCCTGAACGTTGTCGGCAGGCCGGTTGATGGTTTGGGACCTGTAAATGCAAAGATAAAGATGCCGATTCATAGAAACGCTCCGACATTCCTTGAACAGGATACAACGGTACATGTCCTGGAGACAGGCGTTAAGGTTATAGACCTGCTGGTGCCCTTCCCAAGAGGAGGAAAGATGGGGATGTTCGGTGGCGCAGGAGTCGGCAAGACCGTTGTCATGATGGAGATGATTCACAATATTGCCATGCATCATGGAGGTATCTCCGTATTTGGCGGTGTGGGTGAAAGAACAAGAGAAGGCAACGACCTCTATCTTGAGATGAAAGATTCCGGTGTCATAGCGAAGGCGGCCCTGGTTTATGGACAGATGACGGAACCACCGGGGGCAAGGGCCCGTGTCGCGCTGACGGCCCTGGCAGCCGCTGAGTATTTCAGGGATGTGGAAGGACAGGATGTACTTCTCTTTATTGATAATATATTCAGGTTTACCCAGGCGGGTTCTGAGGTGTCGGCGCTTCTCGGCAGGATGCCTTCGGCGGTTGGATATCAGCCGACCCTTGCCACAGACCTTGGGGAACTTCAGGAAAGAATTACATCCACTGACAAGGGTTCTATTACTGCTGTTCAGTGCGTTTACGTGCCTGCTGACGACCTGACCGACCCTGCCCCGGCAACGACCTTTGCCCATCTGGACGGAACTGTCGTTCTTTCAAGACCGATCGCAGAGCTGGGTATTTATCCTGCGGTTGATCCGCTTGATTCAACCTCCCGGATACTGGACCCGAGCGTGGTGGGCGAAGAGCACTACCAGATAGCAAGAGAAGTGCAGATGACATTGCAGAAGTACAAGGACCTGCAGGATATTATAGCGATTCTCGGTATGGATGAACTTTCCGATGAGGATAAGTTGACCGTCGGAAGGGCAAGGAAGATTCAGAGATTTCTTTCACAGCCTTTCTTTGTAGCCGCCCAGTTTACCGGCACAGATGGTAAATTTGTGTCGGTTCCCGATACGGTGAGAGGGTTTAAGGAAATCCTGGAAGGGAAGTATGATGATCTTCCCGAGCAGGCGTTTTATATGGTCGGCGCTATTGAAGAGGCAGTAGAAAAGGCACAGAAGCTTGCGGCTTAGACACGTGTCGATGCAGATGTCGTGGTTGGAGGACTTATAGATGGCTGATGAACTGTTTTTGGAAATTGTTACGCCTGAGAAAGTATCTTTTAGTGGTAAGATTGAAGATGTGACGATCCCTGGAAGTGAGGGTGAATTCGGAGTGTTGGCGGGACATGCGGCGCTTCTGAGCGGGATTGAGTTTGGCGAGCTTAATTATACGGAAGGTAACAGAAAGACATATTATGCCATTGATACAGGTTACGCTGAGGTGGCGTCCGATAAGGTAACGGTTCTTGTGGAGTCTGCTCAAAGGGCGGATATGATTGACAAAGAGAAAGCGCAGAAGGCCAAAGAGATGGCAGAGCAGAAGTTGGCCCGCATTTCCGGGGATGATCCCGATTATGAAAAAACAGTAAGCATTATAGAAAAGGAAGGAAACAGGCTTAAGGTCGCAGAAAATGCATAAACAACTCTCGAGGCAGGTGTGATTCTCTCTATGGGGGTTGTCACAGACCGCAAGCCATATTGAGATTGTACTATCTCAATAAGTTCGGGTAGGCGCCCTTCGACAAGCTCAGGGTGCGGCGTACCCTGA
>JAUWQS010000380.1 GCA_030610915.1 Pseudomonadota bacterium
GATAACGCTTCTGCCGGTTTGTAAACATTCAACTCGTAAACTCGTTTCATCCCTGCCTGTGCGTGCCCACCCGCACGCAGACAGGTCTCCCAAATTTCTACTTTCCAATTTCAAGTTTCAAGCCGTGAGCGGCTACAATAAATCAGACTTGGCGGCAGCGATAGCGGCCCGAAGCGGGGGAAGCAAACTGCCGGGAACATTCAGACTTCCATTACCGGAACCGATCATAACGGACGGTTTATTTGCGCCATGAAAATCGGAGCCACCGGTACTTATCAATCCAAATTTATCTGCGATCTGTTCGTAAAATTTGACCTCGGATGGCCGGTGTGAAGAGTAGTAAACCTCTATACCTCCAAGGCCGGCCGCGCAGAGACGCCGCAAAGTACTCTCTAATTCTGCCTGATGAGAAAATTGCAATACCTTGGGATGAGCCAGCACAGCGACCCCGCCGCTTTGAAAAATCATATTAATACACTCTTCAGGAGAAAACCGCTTTCGTTCCATATATGCCGGCGCCCCGCGTCTCAAGTATTTGTCAAACGCATCCCTGGTATTTACGACCACTCCTTTCTTTAACAGCACCCCGGCAATGTGAGGTCGGCCAATCTGACTGCAGGTTGTACCGGCCTCCCTCTTAACATCATCAATCGTAATAGAAATTCCAAGTGATTGCAACCTTTCGATAATCCGGATATTTCGGATAGAGCGGCCTTCTTGAATCGATTTCAGTCTGCGGAGCAGGGAAAAATCCTGGATATCCATACCATATCCAAGAATATGCATGGTACGCCCTGTAAAGTCGGCGCTTACTTCCACACCGGTAAAGGTCTCAATATTAAACTCTCGGCCGGCCTCCTGAAACTCAGCCACACCTGCCACTGTGTCGTGGTCTGTGAGCGCCACAGCATCCAGCGCACACTTCCTTTTTGCCATCTCTATCAACTGCCGGGGAGTAAATGACCCATCGGAAGCAGTAGAATGGATATGAAGGTCGATTCGTGAGTTTGCCATTCAGATAATTACCTCAGATCGTAAGCGTTCACCGCAGAGAGCGCAGAGTGCGCAGAGAAACTACCCTTGTAAGCCAGGAGTTAATGTCGTCTATTAGTTAATTCGTTGATTAGATGATTTGTTGATTCGTTTCCGGCAATCAACGAATTGTCTAACTCTATCTTCAAAATGTTCAAATCCCATCGCTCTCTAACCTTGAACCGTGAATCCTGGAACTGTGAATCTGAGTAGTTACTTGCAATTTACTTAAGTTTTCATTATGCTTATATACAACTAATCATAAACTGTCCACCACTCTTAGGAATAAAAGGAACGAAAGGCTATGGAAACAAAGGTGAAGATAAACAGATCCGAATTGTCACTTGTGGAGGGCGATATAACAAATGAGGAGACGGATGCCATTGTAAATGCCGCCAATACCAGGCTGATGGGAGGCGCCGGTGTGGATGGTGCAATACACAGAGCAGGCGGCCCGTCAATTATGGAGGAATGCGGGAAAATCGGGGGCTGTCCAATAGGCCAGGCGGTGATTACCACCGGCGGGGACCTCAAGGCAAGATATGTGGTCCATACAGTAGGTCCCATATACAAAGATGGGAATAGGGGCGAGGCAAAACTGCTGAAAAGCGCGCATCTGGAAAGTCTCAAGCTCGCTTCTGCAAGGGGATTGAAGAGTATCTCTTTCCCTGCCATAAGCACAGGTATCTACGGCTATCCTACAGACGAAGCGGCCGGTATCGCCCTCAAAACGGCCATAGATTACCTCAAAGAGCACACGGATATAGAACTCATCCGCTTCGTACTCTTTGGAAACAAAGCATACAATGTCTTCTCAGAAAAGCTGAAAGCTATTAGGCGCTAACAGTCTTCAGCCGAGACTATTTTGATATTTTCATGCGGTCTGTGCGTATCAGCTCAATGAATAGAGGAAGGCATACGGCAGAAGCATGTAGCGGAAGGCTTCAGCCTTCCATGTGCTTCAGTCATACTGTGTTACGTGAATAATGATTATATGTATCAGCTCAATAAATAGGGGGATTACATTTTTAAAGTGTTGGTCTCGAACCACGGTAAGCGTTCACCGAACATTGAAATTAGAAATTAGAAATTGGAAATTCAGCCTTCATGCTTTTGTACTGCTCGACTGAGCTCACGCCGAAGTCTGTCAACTCGTAAATTCGTTTCATCTCTCCCAAATTTCTAATTTCCAATTTCAAGTTTCAAGCCGTGAATGGCTAAGATTCACAATCACTCTTACATATTGGTGGTTGCCCCTATTTATTGAGCTGATACATAATATCAAACATCCGTCAGCACATTTTCATTGAAATTTTCTTACCGGGGCGATAATGTTAATATTATTATTTGTAACTACTCAGCCACTAAGACACCAAGGCACTAAAATTAAAATATTATTCTTAACCTCTCTTGAAAAGGACACCCCTATGATACTTTTCTGGTAATTTTAATTGTCAAAGTTGTCAGATAGTGTCATCTGAAATTTATAAATAACCGTTCGACTGAGCTCACGCCGAAGCCTTTGTGTCTTTGTGCCTTGGTGGCTAAAGGAAGCAATAGCATGCTCAAAATTCTTATAATAGATCATGATATTCCCAGATGTGAAGTCCTCAAACCATATCTAACAGAAAAAGGATATGAAGTGCATACCTGCCTGACCGGCACCGACGGGTTAAATAAAGCGGTGGAAGTTTCGCC
>JAUWQS010000106.1 GCA_030610915.1 Pseudomonadota bacterium
ACCTGATTCAGGAAAACGAATGTTCTTTGTCGGGGAATATCCCCTGCCTTACTTCATCGATATACTGCCTTACAGATTCCTTCATACCGACATTTAACTCGGCGTATTTTTTTACAAATTTAGGTGTAAACTTTTCAAACATTCCAAGCATATCATTGACCACCAGCACCTGACCGTCACAGTGAACGCCGGCTCCTATGCCTATTGTGGGAATCCTGAGCGAGCCTGTGACCTGTTGCGCCAGACCGGCTGGGACACATTCCAGGACAATGGAAAACGCCCCTGCTTCTTCAAGGATTTTAGAATCTTCCAGGATTCTCCCGGCCGCCGCATCTTCCCTGCCCTGCACCTTGTAACCTCCGAATTTGTGAACGGATTGAGGTGTGAGCCCGAGGTGCCCCATGACAGGAATCCCCGCGGAGGTTATTCTCCTTACAATCTCAGCCACCTCCCTCCCCCCTTCCAATTTCACGCCGTGCGCCCCTGCCTCCTGAAGGAATCGACCGGCATTGCGCACCGCTTCTTCAACAGAAACCTGGTAAGACATAAAGGGCATATCACCAATGATCATGGCGCGTCTTGCGGCCCTGGCCACCGGCCTTGTATGATGTATCATATCTTCCATGGTAACCGGAAGCGTGCTGTCATATCCTAAAATCACCATGCCAAGAGAGTCGCCCACCAGTATGATATCGACACCGGCCTCATCTAAAAGAGCGGCAGTGGAATAATCGTAGGCCGTGAGCATGGCGATCTTCTCGCCATTTTTTTTCATTTCACCGATTACAGAAGTTGTTATAGCGCTTGCTCTACCTTCCTTACTCATCGTCTGATCCTCCTCCAAGAAGTAGTGATTCGATCTCCTCCGCCCTCTCGGCTGTGAGAGTTCCCTTTTTAAGACCGATATCTACAGTGAAAGTCCCCATGATACTGTACGCGTCCAAAAGCTCCGGCAGCCTGTCACGAAAGGCCTGAATATGCTTTTTTACGGTTTCGATATCCCCTCTCGATATCGGGCCGGTCAACGATTGAACAGTTCCCCTTGTTTTAATATTCTTTATCGTTCCTGTGACAAGCGGCCAGAATGATTTCAAGGCATCTTCACTATTAAAACCTATGGATTCATAAAGTCGCTCCACCATGTTTATCAGTGTGATTAGATAGTTTGAGGCCATACAAGCGGCTGCATGATAAAGCGGCCTGTCGACATCTGAAATAAAGAAAGGCGTCCCGCCCAGATCCCTGACAATCTGAACAGCCCAGTCTTCGATCTCCTTATCAGAGGTAATGCCGAAAGCGCTCCCCGGGATATTCTCAACGGCGCCTTCCACATCGGCAAATGACTGGATGGGATGTATGCCCGCTACATACGCTCCGGCATCTCGGGCAGACCTTAGCAGATCAAGCCCTCCCGCGCCGCTCATGTGAACAACCCTGTCGCCGGCAGCCACGCCTCCTTTTTTTGATATCTCCACACAAACAGAGGCAATAGCGTCATCACCGGTGGTTATAAAGACAGTATCTGCCTTAGATGCCGCGTCAATAAGACTATTACAAACTTCTCCGCCTGTGTATTCAGCGCCTTTTTTCGCGGATGCAGCGGACCTGTCGGCCACCCCGACTATCTCATAACCTGCGGATCGAAGGAGATATCCAACTGCCGTTCCAACCTTTCCCATGCCAAGAATGGCAATTTTATCTTTTGCTGTCATGAAATATTTAACCTTCGAATTTCAGCTTACCAGAGAGTAATCGTTCATGGTTACAGATCATCTTGTTCTTACTCCTTGAATCTCTGAGGTGAACGGTTATCTGAATAGTTACCTCGCATTATCTATTGCTCCAGGCAGAGCTTAACAATATCGTCAATTTTGGCGGTAGCCATGGCGATGGCGGTATCCGCCACACCATAATACATCCTTATTGTGCCGTCTTCTTCGAGAATAACCCCGCATGGAAATACCACATTCGGGACATCTCCTATTCTCTCATACAGCTCTTCGGGACCAAGTATGAAATGACTGGTGAGCCCTCTGAGTATGTATGGCTTTTCAAGGTCCAGGATCGCTGCCCCTATCCTGTATATCTTACCAACCCCTGTCTGTTTCACTCCATGGTAAAAGAGCAACCATCCCTCTTCGGTCTTGACAGGGGGTGTGGACGCTCCTAACTTCTGGGAACCCCATCCGCCAGGCCTGGGATATAAAAGCAGTCTGGATCTCCCCCAATAGACCATATCCGGCGAAAATGATATCCAGATATCTCCTCTCTGCCCTCCCAATCCCCCTGGTCTTGTAATCAATACATACTTGCCATTAATCTTTTCCGGGAATAACACACCGTCCTTGTTATCCACTTCCGTCGCAAGAGATATCCTTTTAAACATTTTGAAGTCTTCAGTTTCCCCAATGCCGATCCTGACGCCGTAAGGACCAAATGCGGTATAGGTGATGTAATATGTCCTTTCAATTTGCGTAATTCTTGGATCCTCAACGCCATATCTCTCATATGGTTCGTAATGGGGATCGCTCGATGGTTCTATCCACGGCTTTTCGTCCACTGTAAAGTTGGTCCCGTCTTTTGATCTGGCAATCGTGAGATGACTTCTCCCTTCAAGATCTTCCACCCTCAACAGCAATATATACTCATCTCCATATTTGCATGCGGCGGCATTGAAGACCGTATTGGAGGGATATGGGATATCTGTTCTCTTAATAATTGGATTTTTGTAAAACCTTTCAAAAGGCGATCGGCTAAGCATTGTGTAAACTTTCTCCTCCTCTTTGTTCAATCCATCCATGTAGTATCTATACTCAGGACAGATGGTTCGGCAATCGTTTTATATATCTCTATGTGTCTCTGCGCTATCTTTGACCAGGAGATATTGTCTCTCACATATTTCAAGGCATTTTCAGAGCACTCTTTCCTAAGACCATCATCACTCAAGAGCTTATCAATATTATCTATATAATCCTGGTCAGTATCACATACAAGGCCCGCACGGGTTTCTTCAATAAGCGAGGTCATCACAGGTGTGTTGCTGGTAACAATAGGTCTCCCAAAGGCAAGACAATGCGCAACGATGCCACTTTGAGAGCTTATAGAATAAGGGAGCGCCACAATATCGGATGCCGACAATATCGTATCGAAGGAGTCCTGCGATATCTGCCCCCGTATCACCCTTATACTATCGCTTACAGGAGATGAATTTATCTCGTTAAAGAGCATATTCCGGTAATCCCGATGCTCAATGCCTCTAACCTTGCCCGCTACTATGAGCAATATATCATTTACGATGTGTTTCCCAACTATCCCGGGCCATAATCTTATAATCTTTTCAAATCCCTTGCTCGGCCTGAAATAGCCGATCATAAGTGCGACCTTTGTATCGTCAGGAATTCCAAGCCTTGCCTTTGCGTTTTCTACAGGTGTAACCTCTCTCGCTCCATGGGAAACTACATGCACCTTCTCTAAAAATTCTTTTCCCTCATAGTAACTCCTTAATGCCTCAAGCTGATAGGATTCATGGACAAGGATCGCATCTGAGTTTTCCATGATAGAGGTAAGAATTATGCTATGCTCGTAAGAGATTTTATCATAGATCGTATGGAGTGTGGTTACAACCGGTATTCCCGCAAGACGGAACTTAAGGATCAATGGGACCACGGAAACACCAAAATGCTTCCCGTACAGGCCATATTCATGCTGAATATGCACAATATCCGGCGTGAGTCTCGTCATCATGGAAAATGCCTTCTCGGCAAGGTCTCCATCCTCATAGTCAAATGCCGTAAATACATTTTTCCCACTGCCTCCCCGATGTGAGACAACGTATATATCCATTTCCCTGCTTCGGAGGGCATCGGTAAGGTATTTGGTATATGTGGCGATTCCACATTCTATCGGTGGATAGGTAGAGATAAAACCTATTCTCACAAGAAAACCTCCTTTCTGATTGGTACTTGGTAACTACTCAGGTAGATAGATGAAGGCTGAAGACTGTTAGTAAAAGCGGGAATACGGCACACTTTGAAGCCATGTTTGATGCAAAATCTGCTGTTTCTCTGCCAAAGTGCGGCAATTGTGTTTTTCGGGTACCTTCAGCCTGAATAGCTTCAGCCTGACTACGTGAGTAGTTACCAAGCTTAAACGCTTATTGCGACTTTTTAAGTCCATTATTATCAAAGTTTTTACAATGTCGATTTTCCCGATATGGGACCAAAAGCATTTTTATATAAACAGATAATTCCCATCGCGTCAATTTATACTTTGACGTCCGATATTGAAAATTATTGACCAAAAACAAAAATGGCTTTATTAATCGTAACTACTCAGGTTGTCAGGTTCACGGTTCACGGTTCACGGTTCAACGGTTAAAAGAGTTTCAATCAAATCGATTCTGTAACTTCTCAATAAATTAGGATAGGGGAGGTTTTAACCTCCCTATAGTGGCGACTAAAGTTGCCCCTACCCAAACTTATTGAGATATTACTTAAAATTTAATCTTTGGAACAGCCTTTGCGACCTCAGGCGCCTCAAAGAAGGCAGCCTTGTCAAATCCGTACATCCCGGCCAAGAGATTGGCGGGGAAACTTCTTATCTTTATGTTGTATGTCTTAACCGTTTCATTGTATCGCCTTCTCTCAACGGCGATCCTGTTCTCTGTTCCCGCCAGTTCATCCTGAAGTCTGATGAAATTCTGGTTTGCCTTGAGTTCAGGATACCTTTCCACAACCACGAGCAGTCTGCTAAGGGCAGTTGTCAACTGATTGTTTGCCTTGATCTTTTCAGACACATTCCCGGCGCCGCCAACTTTTGACCTCGCATTTGTCACGTCGATGAAAACACTCTTTTCATGTCCGGCGTAACCTTTCACCGTTTCCACAAGGTTGGGAATCAGGTCGTATCGCCTCTGAAGCTGGTTTTCCACCTGTGCCCACGATCCAGCCACGGCCTCATCCAGGGAGACGAAGGTATTGTAGGTGCCTTTGAAGAAAGAGTAGGTAGAGAAGACAACAACAAGGATTATTATAAGCGCAATCAAGAGATTTCTCTTGGTCTTGGTCATGTTCCACCCCCTTTTATGTTAATTGGTTGTAACTATTCAGCCACCGATCTACGCGGATTATCACTGATATTTTTCATTCCCATGCTGGAGCATGGGAACGAAAAATACCACACCCGCCAGCCTTTCAGCTCTTCCGGCACCTTCAGCCTATTCACCTGAGTAGTCACGTGATTTCTTTGTATTTAAACCTATCTGCGTTCATCTGTGTGAATCTGTGGCTGAGTAGTTACAATTAATTTTTATAAAAGCATCAAATTTCCAGTTCGTCAACCACTTTCGATAATTTTCTCACTTCCATGAGATATGCCTTAAAAATTTTCTTTACTTCAAGTGATGAAAATTTTTCCCTGTCCTCTTTTATGTCGGCACATTTCAAAAAGACTTCAGGGTTTACCCCGAACTCTCCCGCAACGGATCTTATGATCTCACGTCTTTCACCGGGCATTTTTATTTCCTTGAGATACAGGAGTGCATTGAAGATAGAGATGAAAGCGGTAAAAGACATCTTAATCAGTTCCCTGATCTTTTTCCCCTTCCCCTCTGTTTCCAGAAGTCCCTCCCTCAGATGAAGCGTCTTTCCTTTTAATTCCCTTTCGCATTGCAATCTGAGGAGATCCGGCTTAAAGGACAGTTCTTTCAGCACATCTTCTCCAAAGACGGTGACATAAGTTCTCTTTATATTGAGAAATTCAATGGGGTAAGAGTCGAGAGAAGAGTTGATGAAGGATTTTGTCATGACGAGAGGAACAGCCACCATCCGCTTTCTCCATCCGGAGATCATTTCGATGCCGCTCTCCAGGTCATTTATCCCCTTTTCAGATAGTACCACAAGGAAATTGAGATCCGATTTACCCGGGCGATAATCATCTCCGGCGGCGCTTCCGTAGAGAATGATAGAGACAAGATCATTTCCGAAGACCCTGCTGAAATCAGCGGTTATCTCGGAAAATATCTCCTCCGGTTTTTTTGGAAACTTAGCCATTTTTTCACCTCTTTTTAACTATTCAGCCACCGATCTACGCGGATTATCACTGATATTTTTTCTTTTATTATCATATACAAATCTTTTGAACTCCGGTTTTCTACACACGGTCCACATCCGGTCAGGACAATAAATCCTCAAATTCGCTCATAAAAGA
>JAUWQS010000485.1 GCA_030610915.1 Pseudomonadota bacterium
TTGTCGGGGCAGCTCTTTATGACAGACCCTTATTAGCCGCAATTCCTTTTTTTTCGAGCAACTGTGAAACGGTTAACGTCGGTTTAGCGCCCTTCGACAGCCAGTCTGTAATACGATCTTCTTTAAAGGTAACCACAGCCGGATCCTCTTTGGGATCGTAAGTTCCAACAATCTCAATAAACTTACCATCCCTCGGAGATCTAACGTCAGCAACAACAACCCTGTAAAAAGGCTTCTTTTTTGTGCCCACTCGCGCCAATCTTATCCTTACTCCCATTTACTTACCCATTGCCTCCTGAAGAAATATTCGCAGCTTCTTAGTTGGTGCCTGAACGAAAACCCCTCTTTTTGTCATTTCGACTGAAGGGAGAAATCTTTAAAGTCACGTATTTCAGTGCCATAAGATTTCTCGCTCCGCTCGAAATGACAACTTTGGATAGTTTTCGTTCAGGCACTAATTAGGTTCAATGTTCCGGCATGCCTGTGTCGGCAACTGTCTGCGCCGCATCCACGACAGGCAGGCAGCGGACAGCTTCTCACGGTTACACCGGTTCTTGCAACACGCCAGGCGCCCTGCACGTGGAAAATCCGGAACGAGCTTTATACCTTCCTGAATGCGCCCAACTGTGAAACTTGAACCCGACAACCTGCGTAATTGTAAAGAAATTGTAACTACTCAGGTGGATAGACTGAAGGCTGAAGACTGTTAGGAAAAGCGAGAATACTGCACACTTTGAAGCCATGTTTAATGCAAAAATCTGCTGTTTCTCCGCCAAAGTTTGGCAATCGCGTTTTTCAGGTACCTTCAGCCTTCAACCTAAACAGCTTCAGCCTGACTACGTCAGTAGTTGCAAAAGACTAACACATACCGCACTCTATTAAAAGGGAAAATTGCCTCTTCTCAGAGATTTCATGCCGCCTTTTGCCACCATCTTCATCATCTTTCTCATTTCAACGTAATTCTTCAATAACCTGTTGACATCCTGAACCGTCGTGCCGCTTCCTCCGGCAATTCTTTTTCTCCTCTGTCCGTTTATGATTTTATAATTCAGGCGCTCCTTCATGGTCATCGAGTCAACAATGGCTTTCACCTTGACCAGTTCACTCTCGTCCATACTCGCGTTCTTCAATGCCTTCGATTTGCCGAATCCTGGAATCATACCAAGAATATCCTGGAGGGAACCCATCTTCTTTATTTGAATTAACTGGCCTCTGAAATCCTCAAGAGTAAAGGAATCTTTTCTGATCTTCTTCTCCAGCTCACGAGCCGCCTTTTTATCAAATGCGGTCTCCGCCTTCTCGACCAGTGTCAGGACATCCCCCATGCCTAAAATCCTTGAGGCCATACGTTCAGGGTAAAAGACCTCGAGGGCGTCGATTTTCTCACCCACACCAATAAACTTTATCGGTTTTCCGGTTACCTCCCTGATGGACAACGCCGCGCCACCCCTGGCATCGCCATCCATCTTTGTCAGGATCACCCCGTCGATGCCCAAAACTCCGTCAAACTCACCTGCCACCGATACCGCATCCTGGCCGGTCATAGCATCCGCAATCAGGAGTATTTCCGATGGATTTATCGCTCTCTTTATCCTTTTCAATTCTTCCATCATCTTGCTATCTATGTGCAGCCTTCCGGCAGTATCAATAATTACAGCATCATGACCGCTTTTGCCTGCCTCTTCAACCGCATCGACACAAATCCTGACAGGATCATTCGAACCTTTCGGATCGTAGACATCGGCGCCAACTTTCTCTCCAAGAATCCTCAACTGATCGACGGCCGCCGGCCTGTAAACATCGGCCGAAACCAGAGAAACTCTTTTATTCTTAT
>JAUWQS010000169.1 GCA_030610915.1 Pseudomonadota bacterium
TAGAATATAAGATTTTGTCTCAACTGATGAACCTTCTCCTGATTCGGATGAACCAAGCTCAGACTTACCTTAGAGAGATTTGTTGACCACACATTTTCTTATATCTTGTGACGGTTATACTTCCGCGAAAATCGGTGCTAAAGACAAACATAACGAAAGCGAGTATATTTACCTTTATTCATTGAGCTGATACGAAGAAAAAAAGGGTCTTTTTCAAGTTTACAGAGAATAAAAGGGGTTGCCTGACTGGAACTTATACCATATTAGATGTATCTGCTACTAAGAATCCGTAAAGAATTGGCAAAAAGAGGGTAACACTTTCTCCTCTTTTTTAGGGTTAATGTTATCATGAAATCCTACTAACCAAAAGTGTATCTATAAAATCACCTCCTTTCAACGGGTTATGTAGTTTTTGCCTCTGGTCACTCCGTAAAATATACGGAAAGACCAGAGGTTAATGTGTTACCTTAGATTGGTGGAAATTTTCGAATTTTTCATGCACATTAACAATTAGATAGTTTGAACACTAATTCTGATATGGAGGTTTCGTCAATGTCAAGCACCCCCTCATTACGGCCACTGTATACTTTTACTGGATGGATAACCCAAGAAATAAAAGGGATTTGGACTATTTGTACTTAAGAATCCGTCAGAAAACGACCCCTCCTGTTCTGCAAACTTGAAAACGACCCAAAAATATTCTCTGGTTCAAAGTCAATCGATCTTAAAAGAATTTGAAAAGGTTATAAGACGAGAAAAATTCACAGTATAAATACAAAAAAGAGGTGAAGAAATGCAGAATGTAAAATATGAGATTAAAGACAACAAACTGATTCTTGAGATAGATTTAACAAAAGTGTTTGGCCCCTCAAAATCCGGCAAAACAATAACAGTCGCCAGCACACGTGGTAACCAGAAAATCGAGGGCACTGATGTTGTAATTGGGTTGAACGTTTACAAATATCCGGAAAATGGATAGGGCTGACCCAGGAAACACTCGTGCGCACTACTCGACGGAAGGTTGGAGGTGTTTTCGATGCCGGGAATTAAGCGATCCGAAGTTTGTAAATAGGCACTTGTCCGGTGGGCAAACGGGTTTTAAATATGGGATTACATTTTTAAAATGTTGGTTTCGATCCGTGAATTACTCTTACAAATCGTTGTAGGGTGTGGTTTTATACCCCACCGGAGATGGCGGCATATAAAATGCCACCCTACATTCCTGGGCTTGCCCTTATTTATTGAGCTGATACGAATTGTTCTTGAGTAATACCTTACAATATGTGGCTTTTTGGCCTATATTAATAAATTCTTTGGAGGTTGAATAATTGTTATGTGGGTAATTGATATTCGGCATTGGCTGGACGAAACGCAAAGCGGCCCGGCAGTTCCACAACTCAGGCTAAAGGTCAAAAAGCTCGGAGAAATTATTATATACGCAACTTCAGCAGCAACCGGCATTCCGGTTGACCCTCCACCGAGATGCTGGCGAAGGCCCCAGAGAAAGCAGTGCAAGGGGATTTTGGAAATTGACTTTGACCCCACAACAAATCAAATCCACTGGAAGTGCCCGGTCTGTCTTGATGAAGGTATCATTACCGGTTGGGAAGGTTTGATTTGGGATATGCGTGACAAGCCGTCTTGTATGAATTGATGGGCGGAATTAAATATTCCATGTCAATGGCTGACCCCGGAAACACTGAAGGTGGAAGGAAAAACAACTTAACCAGGACAAGCCGAAAGAGCTCAAAGCTCGAAGCTGAAAACTCAAAGGCGGGCGGGTGGCCTTTCTCGTTCCCACGCGGAAGCCATGGGAATGCATACCATGTGGTTTCGCATGGGAACCAGGCAAAGTAAAGTGTTACCAATAACTAAATTCTTTTGCCAATTTTGCCTGTCTGCGCCTTGGCAGACAGGTGCAACGCACAGGCAGGCAAGAATTTCACGACTAAGGGACTAATAGCCTTCAGCCTTCTACCTAAGAACTCGCGCAAAAATAACTTTACATTTTAAGCGCCGATGCATCCAGGCTGGCTGCGTTGCGAAAGTTCGGAATATGCTTGATATTCCTGCACTTTCGCGCCTTGCCAACCTGGCGCCTCAACACTTAAAATTGCCAACTTATTTTTGTGCGAACCCTAACGCCAATTTACTTTATTTCATGACCTGCACAAAAAATTTGTTGGGTTTGTTACACTCAACCCAACCTGCGGGCTGGTGTAAGAGTAAGGCACGCATTCCAAGACAGAGCACTGGGAACGAGGTAAAACATTCAATTCCCATCGCTCTCTAACCGTGAACCCCTGAACCTTGAACCCGAGTAGTTACCTGACTTCCTGGTTCCGGCTTGTCCGGGTTAGGAGCATAGGAGCTTAAGATGGAAAAGTACATTTCAAAGATTGCGCAGGAACTGCAATTGACGGAAAAGCAGGTGCGGGTCGCCTCACTGCTTTTAGGAGAGGGAGCAACAGTTCCATTTATCGCCCGTTACCGCAAGGAAGTAACGGGGGAGCTTGATGAGGTAAATATCATCTCCATCCGGGACAGGCTTGAGAAACTTGATACGCTGGACAAACGAAGAGAGTCTGTTCTCAAGTCGCTGGAGGAGCATGGCAAACTTACCGATGAGTTGAAGGGGAAAGTGCTGACTGCCGAAACGCTGGCTGTGCTGGAGGATATCTACTTGCCGTACAGGCCGAAACGCCGCACTCGTGGCATGGCGGCGAAGGAACGGGGGCTTGAGCCGCTGGCAGTAAAGATATTCGAACAGGGCGGCATCGACCCCGTGGCGGAGGCCGCTGCCTTTGTCGATCCCGAAAAAGGGGTGGAAAAGGTTGAAGACGCCCTTGCCGGCGCCCGCGATATTATTGCGGAATGGGTAAACGAGGATGCAGAGATCAGGAATACCCTGCGGAAACTTTTTGCCGAAAAGGCTGTCATACACTCAAAGGTTGCCAGGGATAAAGAAGAAGAGGGAGCAAAGTACAAAGATTACTTCGACTGGGAAGAGCCTGTGGCAAAGGCGCCGTCACACCGCGTTCTGGCTATTCGCCGCGGCGCCGCCGAAGGATTTCTCCTCTTTCGTGTCTTGCCCGATGAGGAGAAGGCGATCAATATCATGGAGCGGCATTTTGTAAAAGGTGACAATCCCGCTTCACAGGAGGCGCGCCTTGCGGTGAGGGACAGCTACAAGCGTCTCCTTTCTCTGTCTATGGAAATGGAAACACGTCTTGAAAGCAAAAACAGGGCGGATGAAGAGGCAATCAGGGTGTTCGCTGAAAACGTAAGAAACCTGTTCTTAGCCTCTCCACTCGGACAGAAGAGGGTTCTTGCCATTGATCCCGGTCTGCGCACCGGGTGCAAGATTGTCTGCCTTGATTCCCAGGGAAAGCTTCTGCGCAACGATACGATCTTTCCGCTTAAACCGCACAACCGCCTGAAGGAATCGGAAGAAACATTAAAAAAACTTGTGGAGAGTTTTGATATCGAAACCATCGCCATCGGAAATGGCACAGGCGGGCGCGAGGCGGAAACATTCTGCAGGGGCATAGACTTTGGCAGGAAAGTCGTCGTAGCCATGGTCAATGAGAGCGGCGCATCGGTATACTCAGCCTCCGAGGTTGCCCGCGAGGAATTCCCCGATTATGATCTGACTGTTCGCGGAGCGGTGTCAATCGGAAGGCGTCTGATGGATCCTCTGTCGGAATTGGTAAAGATCGATCCCAGGGCCATAGGGGTGGGACAGTATCAGCATGACGTAGATCAAAAAGCCCTGAAAAAATCCCTGGATGATGTTGTGACAGGTTGCGTGAATGCGGTTGGAGTAGAGGTGAATACAGCAAGCAAACAACTTTTGCGCTACGTATCCGGCCTTTCAGAAAGACTGGCCGGCAGTCTGATTTCCTACCGTAATGAAAACGGGGTGTTTCCCTCGCGCGCTGAATTGATGAAGATTCCCGGAATGGGTGCGAAGACCTTTCAGCAGGCAGCCGGTTTTTTGAGAATAAGAGGCGCTAAAAATCCCCTCGATGCCTCGGCCGTCCATCCCGAGAGCTATCCTGTCGTTGAAATGATGACAAGCGATCTTGCCTGCAATGTTTCAGACTTGATGACCAATTCCGATCTGCGGCGGAAAGTCGTGTTGGAAAACTATATAAGTGACACTACAGGCATGCCGACACTTATGGATATAATGAGTGAACTCGCAAAACCCGGCCGTGACCCGCGCGAACAATTTGAACTCTTTACCTTTACTGAGGGCGTCAGCGAGATGACAGACCTAAAGGTGGGAATGAAGTTGCAAGGTATTGTGACGAACGTGACCGCATTCGGCGCCTTTGTGGATATAGGGGTTCACCAGGACGGGCTTGTGCATATAAGTGAGCTGGCCGACAGGTTTGTCCGCAGTCCGCACGATGTAGTAAAGGTACACCAGAAGGTCGAGGTGACAGTAATGGACGTGGATATTAAGCGAGGCCGCATTTCGCTTTCGATGCGTTCAAATCCACTGGAGCCGCACGGCAGACGGGACAAAGACGCCCCGCCCGCGAAAAAGAAACCTCGCGGCAGGGTTCCGCAGCATAAGACATCCGGAGAAGCGCCGGGAAATCCATTCGCCGATGTCCTGAAAGGCTGGAAATCAGTATGATTAGTCCCTTAGTCGTGAAATTCGTGCAAAAATGGCAAAAGAATTTGTTGTCATATCCGCTGTCATTCCTTTTTTCCTATCTTGACCGGACAACGTTCCGATTTAGGGCATGCATGGCATACAGACACATCGAAATGAAGTATCAGCTCAATGAATAGCGGAAGGCATATGCCTTCCGCTATTCATTGAGCTGATACATTTCTCGCTCCGCTCGAAATGACAACTTTAGATAGTTTTCGTTCAGGCCATAAATATCAAAATTCCCTCTATGGGAATTAGAAGGGCATGGGTAAATTTCTTGACACC
>JAUWQS010000286.1 GCA_030610915.1 Pseudomonadota bacterium
AGACATGAAGGGTAAGGAGCGGGGAGATATCCTTATCTTTATGCCCTCGGAGCGGGATATCCGGGAGACCTGCGAGCTTCTTGAATCAGGAAATTATGCGGAAGACACCATCCTCCCAATGTTTGCCAGGCTTTCATGGGCAGAGCAGCGGCGTGTTTTCCTTCCCACACCCGGCAGGAAGATCGTGGTGGCCACCAACGTTGCGGAGCCATCCATCACCATTACCGGCATAAGATATGTCATCGATACCGGTCTTGCGCGTATATCCCGGTACAGCCCCAGATCCAGGACCTCCAGCCTTCCTGTCAGGGCCATATCGAAAAGCAGCGCCGATCAGAGGAAGGGCAGATGCGGGAGGGTGCAGAACGGCATCTGTATCCGTCTCTATTCTGAAGAAGATTACGAAGATCGCCCTCTCTTTACACCCCCTGAGATACTACGTTCCAACCTGGCAGAGGTGATTCTAAGGATGCTTGTCCTCAACATTGATGACATTTCATCCTTCCCCTTTATCGACCGGCCTGATCCAAGAAACATCAAGGACGGGTTCGACACCCTCAGGGAATTGGGAGCCATCGAACCGGCTGCAGTTGATCAAGAACAGGGAACCGGCATGAAAAAAGTCAGGGGTAATCGCAGGGCTGCGAAAAACCGGTTTGTCCTAACGGAAAAGGGAAGGATGATGGCGCGCATACCTGTCGATCCCAGGATTTCCCGGATGCTGATCGAGGCCGGGCGCGAAGGATGCGTGGAGGAGGTTACCATCATAGCATCAGCCCTGAGCATTCAGGATCCAAGGGAAAGACCGGTGGAAAAGGAGGCGCAGGCAGACCAGATGCATGCCCGTTTTAAGGACACTGATTCCGACTTTATTGTGCTCCTGAATATCTGGAACAGATATCATGACGTATGGAATACCTTGAAGACACAAAACAGGATGAGGAAGTTCTGTAAGG
Source organism: Pseudomonadota bacterium (assembly GCA_030610915.1). The sequence continues at coordinate 957 of JAUWQS010000286.1, forward strand.
AGCATTTTCTCTCCTACCGAAGAATGAGGGAGTGGAAGGATATCCATAACGAGATATCGGCGATTCTGAAAGAGGAGGCAAAGACCGGGGTGTTTGAGCAGCGCAGTGTGATCCCGGATGATTCTCAATCCCGATACAGCCGGATTCACAGATCAATTCTCAGCGGGCATCTGTCAAATATAGCCACAAAAAAGGAGAAGAATATCTACACTGCGGCGAGAGGCAGAGAGGTCATGATCTTTCCCGGGTCCGGCCTTTTTGGAAAGGGTGGGAGCTGGATCGCCGCGGCGCAGATGGTGGAGACCTCCAGGCTCTTTGCGAGGGTTGTGGCGAACATCGACAGTGACTGGCTTGAAGAGTTGGGAGGATATCTGTGCAGATATACATATTCCGGGCCTCACTGGACAAGAGATCGCGGCGAGGTAGTTGCCTTTGAGCAGGTAAGCCGGTATGGACTTATCATCGTGCAGGGAAGACCGGTTTCTTATGGCCGCGTCAATCCCGACGAGGCCTCCGGCATATTCATTCGCAGAGCTCTTGTGGAAGGGGATATGGATAAATCACTCCCTTTTCTGGCCCATAACAGGGGACTTATCGAAGAGATATCCGGGATGGAAGACAAGATCAGGAGGCGCGATATTCTTGTCGGCGAGGATGCCCTGTCTCAATTCTATGAAAAACGCCTTGACGGGGTTTACGATGTCAGGACGCTGAGGAAGATCATACTTGACAGAGGGGGAGATGACTTTCTCAGGATGAAGAAAGAGGACGTCTTGCAATACTTTCCTGATGAGAATGAAGTTTCTCTCTATCCGGATGAGCTTGCTATAAAGAGCAGAAAATTCCAGTGCTCCTACCGGTTTAATCCGGGTAAACCGGACGACGGGGTCACACTCAAGGTTCCTGCGACCTTTGCCACGATCCCTGCGGAATCAACAGAATGGCTTGTTCCCGGTCTTCTCAGGGAAAAGATCGCCATGCTTATCAAGGGCCTCCCCAAAGAGTTCAGAAAGAAACTGGTTCCCATTCCGAAGACTGTCGATGTCATTACGTCCGAGATGAAAAGGGGCAAGGGATCTATTATTTCAGCTCTGGGAAAGTTTATATACGAAAAGTTTGACCTGAATATACCCGCCTTCGCATGGTCACCCGACGCCCTTCCTGATTATGTGAAGATGCGTTTCTCCGTTGTAGATCAAAAAGGGCGCGAGCTGTGCTCGGGACGGGATGTTGGTCTTCTGAAGAAGAATGTCTCATCCGAGGTTGAATTGCCAGGATTCGACAAGGCCGCGTCCGCATGGGAAAAGCGAGGTCTAACCGGATGGGATTTCGGCGATCTTCCTGAAAGCATAGCCCTGAATGGCACAAATGATCATGAGGTTTATGCCTATCCGGCGCTTGAGAAGAAGAAGGATGAGAGCTGCGTCGATCTTCGTCTATTCAAAGACGAGAGGAATGCACAGAATGCGCACGTAAAGGGTGTGAAGGCCCTTTGTGAAATACACCTCAAAAAGGAGTTGAAATTCCTGAAGAGGCTGCTGATCCTTCAGGGAGACATGAAGAAGTGGGCAAATTATTTCGGCGGGGCAAGGTATCTTGAAGATGCCCTCTATGAAAGGATTTCCCGCCATTTTTTTCAGAAGAATATCAGAACAGAGGAGGGATTCTTAAACCTTATCAAGTCAGCGGGTCCGAAGATATTTCTGAAGGGGCAGGAGGTATTGGATGATGTCGAGCCGACGCTTAAGGCGTATCACGCTGCAAGAACCACCTTTCACGATCTGGAGACCGCCAACCGCTCCAGCAGGACGGTACTCGCATTTCTTGCGGAATTGAGAAAAGACCTTGATTGTCTGATGCCGGGAAGATTTTTGGAACTTTATGAAACTGAGAGATTAAGACATATGGTCAGGTATCTGAATGCCCTTGCAATTCGGGCAGGGAGGGGCATTTTTCGTCTTGATAAGGACAGGTCGAGGGCGCTCGAGGTCAAGGTCTGTTCGGATCGATTGGGAAATATCTTGAATAATCTGCCGAACTGCGCCTCGGACGAAAAGAGAAGGGCGATCGATGAGTTTTTCTGGATGATCGAGGAGTATAAGGTATCCCTTTTTGCCCAGGAACTGAAGACGCCGTTTCCTGTTTCCCGAAAGCGGATGGATGAAAAGATAGGAGAGATTGAACGGATGGTGTGAGGACTTATTAATGTGTAACTACTCACGTAGTCAGGCTGAAGCTATTTAGGCTGAAGGCTGAAGGTACCCGAAAAACACGATTGCCGCACTTTGGCAAAGAAACAGCAGATGTTGCATCAAACGTATCAGCTCAATAAATAGGGGGATTACATTTTTAAAGTGTTGGTCTCGAACCACGATAAGCGTTCACCGAACATTGAAATTAGAAATTAGAAATTGGAAATTCAGCCTTCATGCTTTTGTACTG
>JAUWQS010000423.1 GCA_030610915.1 Pseudomonadota bacterium
TTGCACAGCCCCTGTAGCGGAGACCTTCAGGTCTCCATATTCACGCAACACAGTATGACTGAAGCACATGGCTGATCATTGTTAATATGTGGGAACGTTTTCAAAGAACACCCAATACGAATAATGCGATTTCGTTCATCAACAAAATTTTCAAAGAACTTTTGAAATAATGTCAATCCATGGTGCATGCTGCGTTTTTCAAAAACCTGCTAAATCAACAGAGTCATAGATAACGTCTTATGAATATCGAAACAAAAAAAAAAGATGAAGAAAATACCCGCATTGTTAGAGCAGCAGGCGTGGTGGGTCTGGCAACATTCCTCAGCAGGATATTCGGTTTCCTTCGGGATATGGTTGTCGCAGGTCTTTTTGGGGCCGGCTTTGCCACCGACGCTTTCTTTGTCGCCTTCAGGATACCAAATCTCTTAAGACGCCTCTTCGCAGAGGGTTCTCTCACGATATCCTTTGTGCCCGTCTTTACCGAATATCTGAAAAAAAAGTCGAAAGAAGACGCCATAGGGCTGGCGAACGCGGTATTTACACTGCTCTCCATAATACTTGTAATTATCACACTTATCGGCATCCTCATCTCTCCATTGATAGTCAGGATAATAGCGCCGGGCTTCACCGGTCTGCCGGACAAGTACGAACTTACAGTATTCCTTACCCGGCTGATGTTTCCCTACATATTCTTCATCTCACTGGTTGCGCTGTGTATGGGGATACTTAATTCTCTCAGACATTTTGCAGCGCCTGCACTCGCTCCGGTAATCCTCAATATCTGTATAATAGGCGCTGCCATCTTTCTCCGGGATTTTTTTGAGGAACCGATAACGGCCCTTGCCGTCGGTGTATTGACAGGCGGCGTCCTCCAATTAGCCATGCAGTTTCCCTTCCTGACAAAGATGGGGGTGAGGTTAAGACCCAATTTCAACTTCCAGCATCCAGGCGTCAGGAAGATAGGAATCCTGATGATTCCCGCGGTGTTCGGGGCAGCGGTTTATCAAATAAACATATTTGTCAGCACACTTCTGGCATCATTTCTTCCCAGCGGGAGCGTCTCGTACCTCTACTATGCTGACAGGATAGTTCAACTCCCCCTCGGGGTCTTTGCCATAGCCGTTGGCACTGCGTCACTGCCCAGCTTATCGGAACAGGCAGTAAGCGGGAACTTCGGGGAGATGAAGAAAACCATCTCATTTTCCCTCAGATTGATCATGTTTATTACCATACCGGCGATGATTGCCCTGATCGCGCTTCGCATTCCTATCATATCTGTCCTGTTCCAGAGGGGAGAATTTGACTGCCGGTCAACAATACTAACATCACAGGCCCTGCTCTATTACGCCGTTGGCCTCTGGGCCTTTTCGGGGATAAGGGTGGTTGTCTCGGCATTCTATTCATTACAGGACACAAAAACCCCTGTGAAGGTGGCAATTATAGCCTTGAGCGTCAATATAATCTTGAGCGTCATACTGATGTATCCTCTGAGGCATGGCGGTCTGGCCCTTGCCACCTCTATTGCATCCGCTGTAAACATTATAATATTATGTGTTTTACTCAGGAGAAGAATAGGCCGGTTTTTAGACAGGAAATTTTATGGTTCTACCTTCAAGATCATTGTTTCGTCTCTGGCGATGTGGGGTGGAATAGTTAGTGTCGATTATATCTTTCCGTGGAATAATGAGGCCCTCTTTAATCACAGGTTTCTGATACTTGCCTTCGAAATAGCGGTGGGACTGATAACGTTTTTAATATTCTCCTGTATTCTTAAGTGCAGCGAAATGATGACAGTATTACAGATTTTAAGAAAAAACTGGGCAGGTAAGTAACTAACACCCGGCTTCATTGCATATAGAAGGGATTATAGATATGAGAGAATTTACTCCGGATTTTTCCGCGGCAGAGACAATCTCTTTCGAAATGGGCCCCTCAAGACAACCCAGTGAAGCTTATTCTTTGCTTATAAGGGTCACACGAGGGTGTCCCTGGCACAGATGCGAGTTCTGTTCCAGTCATCGGACAATGAAATTTGGGATCAGGTCGGTCGAAGAGATAAAAAGAGACATAAAGACAGCAAAGGAAATCAGCGAAAAGATAAAGGAAAGTTCCCGGAAGCTGGGGTATGGGAATAGAGTTAAAGAGGCGGCAGCCTCAGTCTATGGAGATCCCCCGAATGAAAGCTTTCGCAATGTAGCGCTATGGCTATATTCCGGCGGTAAGACTGCATTCTTGCAGGATGCCGATTCTCTTATAATGAAAACACAGCAGTTGGTGGATGTGTTGAAATTCTTATGTGAAACATTTCCTGACCTGGCCAGAATTACTTCTTACTCCAGATCCAAAACCGCCGCCGGAAAGACGTTGGAGGAATTAAAAGAGCTTCATGATGCAGGCCTTTCCAGATT